>NZ_JBQENZ010000031.1:0-66511 GCF_052044935.1 Ensifer sp. 22460 | reverse complement strand
CGCCCCTGGCCAGCAATTGGCATTTCTATCATTCTGAGGATGCCCCCGGACGCCTGGCGCCGACCAACACCTCACTCATCTCTGTGCTTGTCACAGAGATCCAGCCGCCGTGCGTCGGCACGGCGAAAGAATGCTGGACGCCTGGAGTTTTCTCGCGCCGCCGACGCGGCGCGGCTGGATTCCTGTGACAAGCACAGGAATGAGGGAGGTTTTTGCGGCTGTTGCACTTCACAGGCGCCTCTTCGAGTCTTGTTTGCCCTTTCACTTGGCGCACACCGCTACCGTTCCGAGGGTCGGCGAGTTTCCCGCTCGCCAAACAGCAACCACTCGACCTCGCCCGGTACCTCAGGTGTCTCCTCATCCCCAGGCATCTCTCCAAGAAACGGATCGAACATCGGCACCGGCCGCCCGGCGGTGTTGAGCGCCATGCACATGAAGCGCGGCCGACGCGGAATTGGCGCGGCCTCTGCCATCAGGCGGCCCGCGGCGACCAGTTGGCGAAGGGATCGGCGAGATCGCGCCAGCGCTCCGGTTGGAAGGCTTTGTCGGCGATGAGGCAGGCGTCGAGTTCGGCGCGAAGTGCTGCCTCATCCATCGGATCGGCGCCGATGAAGACGATCTCCTGGCGTCGGTCGCCCCAGACCGGATCGATATAGGGACCGACAGCCTTCAGGAAGCCAGGGTCGCGCGGCCATTGCTCCTTCGGCACCGCGGACCACCAGAGGCCCATCTTGCCGGTTCTGACGAGCGGACCCGCCTGGCTGATCTCGCCGACATAGTGCGGCCGGGTCGCGAGCCAGAAGAAACCCTTGGCCCTGAGCACGCCCGGCCAGGAGCGATTGAGAAAAGCCTGGAAGCGCATGGGATCGAGAGGCCGGCGGGCGCGATAGACGAAGGAGTGGATGCCGTATTCTTCGGTCTCGGGAACATGATCCTTGAAACCGTTGAGCTCCTTGTACCAGAGCGGGTGCTGCTCAGCCTTGATGATGTCAAAGCGGCCGGTTCCGAGCACGTCGCGAAGCGCCACCTTGCCGAAGTCGGTTTGGATCAGCTGAGCATCCGGATTAAGGCCGACGATGATCTTGCGGGCGGCGTCCAGCTGCTCGGGCGTGGCGGTGCCGATCTTGTTCAAAACGACGACATCGGCGAATTCGATCTGCTCGACAAGCAAGTCGACGAGCGTGCGTGTATCGCCTTCACCCGCCGTCTCACCGCGATCGGCAAGGAAATCGAGCGAGGAATAGTCCGCGATCAGGTTCACGGCATCGACGACGGTGACCATCGTGTCGAGGCGCGCGACATCGGCCAGGCTCTCGCCGTCCTCGTCGCGAAAGTCGAAGGTGGTGGCGACGGGCAGGGGCTCGGAAATGCCGCTCGATTCGATCAGCAGATAGTCGAAGCGGTTCTGTTCGGCGAGGTTGCGGACCTCCTTCAGCAGATCCTCGCGCAGCGTGCAACAGATGCAGCCATTGGTCATTTCCACCAGCTGCTCTTCCGTGCGCGAGAGGCCGGCGCCGCCGTCGCGCACCAGCGCCGCGTCGATGTTGACTTCGCTCATGTCGTTGACGATGACGGCGACGCGCAGGCCGTCGCGGTTGGAAAGCACGTGGTTGAGCAGCGTCGTCTTGCCGGCGCCGAGGAAGCCGGAGAGAACGGTAACGGGAAGCTTTTCCATCGATTGTTTCCTGTATGTTATGTCGTTACGATTGTTGCGGGTAAAAAAGGCGAGCACGATCGCCCGCTTCAGCCTGCTGACAAAGCCGCCTCCGATCGGGAGGGCCCGCCGATGAAGGCAGGGTCAACACCTCCGTCATTCCTGTGC
The DNA here is from genome assembly GCF_052044935.1 of Ensifer sp. 22460. NCBI lineage: Bacteria > Pseudomonadati > Pseudomonadota > Alphaproteobacteria > Hyphomicrobiales > Rhizobiaceae > Ensifer > Ensifer sp. 22460. Next base: position 64,689 of record NZ_JBQENZ010000031.1, on the reverse strand, counting down.
CTGTCACAGGAATCCAGCTGGCCCAAGTCCTTGGGTCGAAAGAGTTTTTTTACCCGACGGACGTCGGGTCACTGCATCCCGCCACAAGGGCGAGGATGACGGAGTGTGGGATAACCGCGCGCAAGCATGCCATCTCACGCTTTGCCAGCGGAGCGAGGCGGGCGCTCCCCACATTCGCGAGAAGCGAACGCCCGCCTTTGCCGTCTTGGGAGGACGGATCAGCTTGCCGAGGCGAGGCAGGTTTTCAGCGATGTGCCGATGTTTTCCATCAGCTGGAAGTAGAGATCCGGGCCGGCGTCGAGCGTGCCGGCTTCCGGGTCGAGCGTGCCGGATTTCGCCGGCGTTCCTTCGATCACCACATTGATCAGCTTCGGCTCGAACTGCGGCTCGGCAAAAACACAGGTCGCACCTAGCTCCTTGATCTTGGCATGGATCTGGGAAAGTCGCTCGGCGCCCGGCAGCACTTCCGGGCTGACCGTGATCGAGCCGGCGACGCGGACCTTGTAGCGGTGCTCGAAATACTGATAGGCATCGTGGAAGACGACGAAGGGCTTGTCTTTCACCGGCGCGACCGTTTCGGCAAGCTTTGCATCAAGGTCGTCCAGCCGCTTGTTCAACGCCTCAAGATTGGCCTTGTAGGCGCCGGCATTGTCCGGATCGGCTTCGGCGAGCGTCTTCTCGATCTCGGCAGCCATCGCCTTGGCATTCACAGGGTCGAGCCACATGTGCATGTCGGTATCGCCGTGGCCGTGCTCATGATCATGGCCGTGATCGTGCCCGGCGGCCGCTTCCGGCGCTGCGGCGTCATCATGCTCCGTTTCGCCTTCCGCATGCTTGTGGCCTTCGTCGCCGTGTCCTTCATCGCCATGGTCATGCGCCTCAAACGCGCCACCCTCGCGGAATTTCAGCTTCTCGAGGCCTGGCGCTTCGCTGAGTTCCACCACCTTGGCGCTGCCACTCAGCGCGTCGAGCGGCTTGTCGAGGAAGGCTTCAAGGCCGGGGCCGACCCAGAAGACCACCTTTGCCGCCTGCAGGGCAGAGGCGTTGGAAGGTTTCATGTTGTAGGTGTGCGGCGAAGCGGCGCCCTCGACAATCAGCGACGGTTCGCCGACGCCCTGCATGATCGAGGCGACGAGGGAGTGGATCGGCTTGATCGAAACCACCACATTGGGACCGGCCGCGATGGCCGGTGCGGCGAGAAGCATGGTGGAGGCAAAAAGCAGGGCGGAAGTCGATTTCATCGGGTTCTCCGGGCTTGAATGGCGCGCCTGGCCCTATCGACCGGGCACGCTGTCGGGCATGCAAAGCATCGATGCAACAGGCCATTGAAGGGCTTGAAGCAATCATGTAATGTTATTACATCAATTGCGTTATGCTATAACGTGTGCGATAGCCAGTGGCAACCATCCAATCCGGAATTTTTTCATGCTGAATTTCCGCTCCCCAGACACGCTGCCGTTGGTCAATATCAGCAATGCCGGTGTGCGCCGCAACGGCCGCTGGCTGGTGCGCGGCGTCGAGTTCTCGATCAGCCCGGGCGAGATCGTCACGCTGATCGGGCCGAACGGCTCGGGCAAATCGACGACGGCAAAGGCGGCGATCGGCGTGTTGAAGCCGGATGAGGGCTATGTCGAGCGCAAGCCGGGCCTGAAAGTCGGCTACGTGCCGCAGAAGCTCGCCGTCGACTGGACACTGCCCTTGACGGTCGAGCGGCTGATGACGCTGACCGGCCCCTTGAAGGGCAGGGAGATCGAGGAAGCGCTTTCGGCGACCGGCGTGCTGCATCTGGCGAAAGCTGAAGTCCAGCATCTGTCGGGCGGCGAGTTCCAGCGGGCGCTGCTTGCCCGTGCCATCGCCCGCAAGCCCGACCTGCTCGTGCTGGACGAGCCGGTGCAGGGCGTCGATTTCAGCGGCGAGATTGCGCTTTACGAACTGATCAAACAGATCCGCAACCGCACAGGCTGCGGCATCCTTCTGATTTCGCACGACCTGCACATCGTCATGGCCGAGACCGACACGGTCGTCTGCCTGAACGGTCACGTCTGCTGCCGCGGTACGCCGCAGGCCGTCAGCCAGAGCCCGGAATACCAGAAGCTCTTCGGTAGGCGGGCGGCCAATACGCTTGCGGTCTACAGCCACCACCATGACCATACCCATCTGCCCGATGGCCGGGTGCTCCATGCCGACGGCTCGATTACGGAACATTGCTTCCCCGGCGACGGCCACCACCATGACGACGAGGAAAACGTGCACGACCACGGCGAGGATTGCGGCTGCGGCCACCACACGCGGCTGCATGGCTATGACGCGAAGGAGAAGCGCGATGCTTGACGATTTCTTCGTGCGCGCGCTGATCGCCGGCATCGGCATCGCCGTCATGGCGGGGCCGCTCGGCTGCTTCGTCATCTGGCGACGCATGGCCTATTTCGGTGACACCATGGCGCATTCGGCGCTGCTCGGCGTGGCGCTATCGCTGCTTCTCGAGCTCAACCTGATGCTCAGCGTCTTCATCGTTGCCGCCGTCGTCTCGGTGCTGCTCCTCTTCCTGCAGCGGCGAGGGGCGCTTTCGACCGATGCACTGCTCGGCATCCTTTCGCATTCGGCGCTCTCCTTCGGCCTCGTCATCGTCGCCTTCATGACCTGGGTGCGCATCGATCTCGTCGGCTTCCTCTTCGGCGACATTCTCGCCGTCTCGGAATCCGACATCGACATCATCTGGGGCGGCGGCATCCTCGTCATCTTCGCCATCGTCTATCTCTGGCGGCCGCTCTTGGCCTCCACCGTCAATCCGGAACTGGCAGAGGCGGAGGGGTTGCAGCCCGAGCGCACGCGGCTCTTCTTCATGCTTTTGATGGCGCTTGTCATCGCGATCGCCATGAAGATCGTCGGCATCCTGCTCATCACCTCGCTGCTCATCATCCCGGCGGCGACTGCACGGCGCTTTTCGACCTCGCCGGAAGTGATGGCGGTTCTTGCCTCGGTCATTGGTGCGCTTGCGGTTACCGGCGGACTTTTCGGCTCGCTGCACTGGGATACGCCATCGGGACCGTCTATCGTCGTTGCTGCGGTTGGGCTTTTCGTTCTGAGTCTGCTACCGATCGGCCGCCGCCCGGTTGAGGCAGCGCACCATTCCACGCCCGGAGGACACCACTGATGGCGACGCCGCAACTGACCAAGAACCAGACGCTGGTGATGGATGCGCTCAGCCATTCCGAAGGGCCGATGAGCGCCTACACCATTCTCGACAAGCTGCGCGATCATGGTTTTCGTGCGCCGCTGCAGGTTTATCGGGCACTCGACAAGCTGCTCGAATACGGCCTCGTGCACCGGCTGGAGAGCCTGAACGCCTTCGTCGCCTGTAGCTGCCCGCATGATCACGAGCACGACCACGGCGTCACCGCCTTCACCATCTGCGAAGGCTGCGGCCAGGTGACGGAGTTTCATGACGAGGCGATCGAGCAGCGGCTTTCGACGCTGACGCGGGCGCAGAACTTCAAGACCGAGAAGACCACGATCGAGATCCGCGGCCATTGCCAGAGCTGCGTCTGAGTCCGATTCCGCCGATCAGGGCGGAACCGCTTTTTCGGACAAGCCTGGAGTTCAATCCAGCCGGGTGAGATCGGAGGCGTAGCGCCGCCAGTTCTTGACGTAGTGCGCTGCCGAGCGCTTCAGCCCTTCAACAGCAGCGTCGTCCAGCGTACGGATCGCCTTGGCCGGCGCGCCGACGATCAGCGAATTGTCCGGAAACTCCTTGCCCTCGGTCACTAGCGCATTGGCACCGACCAGGCAGTTGCGGCCGATCTTGGCGCCGTTGAGCACCGTCGCACCCATGCCGATCAGCGAGTTCTCGCCGATGGTGCAGCCGTGGATGATGGCACCATGGCCGATGGTGCAGCCTTCGCCGATCGTGACCGGGAAGCCCGGGTCGACATGGATGACGACGTTTTCCTGGATATTGGTGCGGGCACCGAGCCGGATCGGCTCATTGTCGCCGCGCAGCGTCACGCCGAACCAGATGCCAACCTCGTCGCCGATCTCGACCTGTCCGATGACGTTTGCGTCCGGGGCCACCCAGTAGCCGCCGTTCGGCGGGGTCTGCGGGCGAAGCGATCCAAGGGCATAAAGCGGCATCGGCAGATATCCTTCGTGTCGTCTGAAATGATGGGGTGCCAGGAAGTGCGCGTCACGCCGTTCCTGGCACAATTTTTCTAAAGGACGCTAACCGCAAGCGCCGCGACGCCGTCGACGCCGCAGGTGACCTCGTCGCCGCGCACGACGGCACCAACGCCCGACGGCGTGCCGGTCATGATGACGTCGCCGGGAGCCAGCGTGAAGAGCTTGGAGAGCTCGGCGATGATCTCCGGTACCTTCCAGATCATCTGATCGAGATCGCCCTGCTGGCGCATTTCGCCATTCACCTTCAACCAGATATTGCCGTTGACCGGGTGGCCGATCGCTTCGGCCGGCACGATCACCGAGACCGGGGCGGAATGTTCGAAGGCCTTGGCGGCGGCCCAGGGCTTGCCTGCCTTCTTGGCCTCGGCCTGCAGATCGCGGCGGGTGAAGTCGATGCCGACGGCATAGCCGTAGACGCAATCCAGCGCATCCTCGACGGCGATGTCGCTGCCGCCGCGCTTCAGCGCCACGACGAGTTCGACCTCGTGATGGACGTCGGCGGTCAGCGGCGGATAGGGGAAGGCGCTACCGGCGGCAAGCAGGTTGTCCGGATTCTTCTGGAAGAAGAACGGCGGTTCGCGGTCCGGATCGTGACCCATCTCGATGGCGTGGGCAGCATAGTTGCGACCGACGCAATAGACCCGGCGAACCGGAAAGCCGACCAGACTGCCTGAGATCGGCAGCAGCACGGGAAGCGGAGGAGGGATGATAGTTTCCATGATCGTCCGGTCTTGGGCGTCCATCGGTCTCAACGGACAGAAAGATCGCTGCGCGTTTGATAGGCGCTCGCCGTCGACCGAGTGCGGTTTCGAGCGAGGCAGGGAAGAATCCGGACGTTACTGCATAAATCCGCGAATCGGAATCGATGCGATGAAAAATAAGACGAAGGTTTGAGAAGGATTTTGGACTAAAACGCGCCCGGACGGGCGCGCGAGATCACAGCAGCCGAGAGGATGCCGTGAGCGGCAAACTCAGGCGCAGTGTGCGTAGGCCTGAAGCTGATCGCGGGTCAGGAACCTGCCGTCGGAACGCGAATTGAGCTCCGGATGGCTGTATTCGAGACTGGGAACTTGGGGAAGCTCAAGGGCCTGGCGCACCGTCATGATACCGACGTCACGGCGGCCACCTTCACGCTTCACGCTGACTTCAACGATGCGATAGAGATTGCTCTCGCTCATATGTTCTCTCCCGTATATCGTTTTCTATCGTTTTTTTTAATTCCCTTGCGGGGAATAAAGCGCTCCGAAATTGGTTTTTGTGAGGCACCTCAGAATATAGCCGGAAGAAGTGAAGGCTTCACGACAGAAATCGGGCCGTTTCTGGAAAAATCATGCATGATTGGGCGATAATGCGCCGAAATGATGCGGTTTTTGGGCAAATGCCCGGTATCTGAGCCGTTCGTCGACGGGTATTGGGTCTGCGGCTTCAACTAAGCGGCTTCAACTAAAAGGTCATCTTGCGCCCGCCGCTGGCGAGCGTGCGCCGCTTCGTGCGGCGGGATACGGTCCGGCGCGGTTGCGCCTCAGTGAGCGTCCAGTTCGGCCTCTTCGGCAGCCGATATGAACAGCGTTCGCGCCTCCTCGGCCGTGCGGCGACCATCGATTGCGGCGCGGCAGGCACTGCGGGCGGCAACATAGAACGGCCCGCGGCGGGGCCAATGGTCGGCAAGGCAGGCGAGCGCGTCTGAGGGGCCTTTCACGGTGCGGCACATGCCGCCAACAAAGTCGAGCTCGATCGGCTGTTTCCAGACTACTTGCATGCGTCTCCTCCTCGAGATCATCTCAATGAATGTCGGCACTGCGGCTGTCGGCCCCCTGGCTCCTCTCAAGCGGCATCGACAGTCGATCTTGCTAATGTAGCGCAGGAGGAGGGATTTGTAAGCAGCTTTTCCGTGTTTGATCAGCGCGCTGCACGCGCTGGCGGCGTGCGGCGATGGCCGAAAAGGACGCCACGACCCTAAAGGGAGACGTCGTGCCGCAGGCGCTCGGCAAAGGCGCGTCCTGCAAGAAGCAGGTGCATCTCGTTGGTATTGCCGGCAAGGTAGTCGTCGATCAGCATGCGGGCATGGCGCCGCGCCCGTTCGCCGTCGCGTGCCCAGCCCTGTTCCCGGCAAAGCTCGTCGAAGACACGTTGCAGCCTCTCCATGTCACCCTTCGACAGGGCAAGGCATTGTGTCGCTCGCAAAGGGGCCACCTGTTCCTCCCGCAGCACCCATTTCCCCGCCCGGCACTATGGCAGAACGCAAGCGAATTTGACCCCTTGGGAATGAGGGGTTCCAGTGGTCTAGCGATTAATCGGAGATCGGCTATCAGGCCGCGGGCACGACGCGGTCGACCTTGGTGCGGCGACCGCCTTCCTCGATGCGATAATAGTCGGGGCCGATCTGCGCATACTGGTCGCAGCGCCGCCCGCCGTCCTCGAAGGTGATGCAAACCTCGTCGCCAGTGATCGTGTAGCTGCCGCCGTCGCGCACCTCGTAGTCGCGATAGCCGTAGCGGCCGTCGGCGTAGAAAGTGGAATTGACGCCGTTGAGGTTGTAGCGCAGCGTCTTTCCGACGAGGAAGGCCTGGAGCGCGTCGCCGGAAAGCGTCGGCACGGAGGGGGCAGCCGGTCTCGGCCTTGCGACTTCAGGCGCCTCCAACTCCATCGACTGGCATCCGGCCAAGAGAAGCGTGAGCAGTGCCGCGATCGCGCGTTTCATGCCGTCCGTCCTTTTTCCTGTCAACTGTATCGATACAGGGGGCACTGCCTTACCGTGCAAATCCTTAGTTCGGAATCGATTGATGGGCGAAACTAGGGAGCAGGTTCCTGGACAGCGACCGCTGGCATCTCGATAGACGCGCGGCGCTGTAATCGCCTTCGGTCGCTTCTGTCAAGTCCGGGAAGCGGTCGTGACGGCGGATCGCGTCACGCGTCGTGCCGCGCGGGCGGGCCTGCGAAGTAGAGAAAGAGATTGGCGGACGCCTGCGCGCCGGCCATCGCCGCTTCGCCAAAAGAGCTCGCATCCGTTTCGTTCTGCCAGGCGGCCTTGAGATCGGCGAGGCAATTGGCGATGGAATCGACGATCGCCTGTTTGTCTCCGGCCTGCATGACGAGAGCCGCGACCGTCGCACTCAAGATCGACAATTGCCCAAGCTCGGCCGCGTCGCCATGGAGGCGCAGCTCTTCATTGCTCATTTCGTCGGGGGATTTCGACATCGTATGATTCCTTCGCTTGCTGGTTGCAGCGAAAGGCGATCATTTCCCGACGAAGAAGGCAAATTGGCCCGAGTTCGGCAAGCGGTTCGGTCCGGCGTTGGTTCTTCAAATACAGGCAGGCGGCCTTGGCCGCCTGCCTCACCAAAAGGGGTATCTCAGAAGATACTGCCGGCCACCGCCGCGGCAACCGTGGCGGCCAGCGCCGCCAGAAGGAACGCTGCCCCTATGACGGTCGCTATTGTCCGCCGGCGCCGTGCGCCGCTCCAATCGTAGCTCATGTCTTCGCTCCGACGACGATCATGTCAAAGCGGAACAATCGGAGATTCTGCTTAACAAAATGGAAACCAGGTTGCCGGCTGGGGGGGCGGAGGGCGAGCGCTCCTCGCTGAGGCGCTCTGCCGCGGCTCGAGTGGTGATCCCATCAGCTCCGCATCGAGCGAAGCTCCGGGAAGTCGTACCAGCGCAGTCGCTTGTCGCCGCAACGGGAATCGTACGAGCTCGAGTCGACGATCTGCCCATCGCGCAAGGCATAACCGCCGACCTGCAATACCTCCTGGATACGGGTTTCCCTGAAGCGGACACAAAAGGCATAGATCTTGGCTTCCGGATTGAGCAAGACCACACTCGATATCTCAGCCATCTTGAACTGGGCGCCCTTGGCGTCGATGGCCCGCATCACTGCAACATACTCCTTGCGCACCGCTGCCGACGGCGGTTTTTGCGTCGCCAGAACGGATTCCGGCGCCGGCGGCTGGCAGCCGGAGAGCGCAAGAGCGGCCAGTGCGAGAGAGAGGTATTTCAGCATTCGTTGTTCCCCATGTGTCGTTGCCGCGCAGGTTGTATCCGGCGTGTCGCGCGGCTGCAATATCAATCGGATAGGGGGCCGTCATGCGGTCATCACCGCATTGCAGGGGGCGAGAATCGGGGGCTGGGCCGTGTCGTTCGAGACGGTCTCGCATTCTTCGGCGTTGCACTGTATAAGGCGCCGTCCCATCTGGGGGCTTTGGCGCCAAGCGGGCGCCAGTGCTGCAAATCTGCCGTGAGTGCTACAGTGTAGCGCCGGCGCGCAAAACCAGAATAACGAGAGCTGATCGAGCATGGCAGAAGGCCGCGCACAGCCCGGAAATCCGGGCAACCGTCACTATTTCAACGCACCGGTTTTCGCCGTGGCGCCTATGATCGACTGGACGGACAGGCACTACCGGTTCTTTGCGCGGCAACTGTCGCGGCATGCGCTGCTCTATACGGAGATGATCGTCGCCGATGCGATCCTGCGCGGCGACAAGCAGAAGCTGCTTGGCTTTGATGCTTCCGAGCATCCGGTCGCGCTTCAGCTTGGCGGCAGCGATCCCCGGAAGATGGCGGAGGCGGCTGTTATCGCCGAAGACTTCGGCTATGACGAGATCAACATGAATGTCGGCTGCCCGTCGGACCGGGTGCAATCCGGCACCTTCGGTGCCTGCCTGATGCAGGAGCCGGAGACGGTCGCTGCCTGCGTTGCGGCGATGAAGGCGGCAGTGAAGATCCCGGTCACGGTCAAATGCCGCATCGGCGTCGACGATCAGGACCCGGAAGTGGCGCTGCGGACCCTCGTTGCGCAGGTGGTCGACGCCGGCACGGATGCCGTCTGGGTGCATGCGCGCAAGGCCTGGCTGCAGGGCCTGAGCCCGAGGGAGAACCGCGAGATCCCGCCGCTCGACTATGGTCTCGTGCATCGGCTGAAGCAGGAAAATCCCAATCTTTTCATCGGTATCAATGGCGGCCTTCAGACATTGAGTCAGGCGCTTGAGCAGTTGCAGCATCTGGACGGCGTCATGCTCGGCCGTGCGGCCTATCACGACAGCGCCATGCTGACGGCGGCGGATGGGCATTTCCCGCATCCGCTGACCGGGGCAGCGCCGGCGGCACAGGAGGTCGGTGCGTTCTCCGAGCGCGGCCATCGCCTCGATCTCGATTTCTGGGCGGATGTTCGTGACGTGATGGCGGACTACGCCGCCGCGCATATCGCCAATGGCGGCCGCCTGATCCACGTGACGCGCCATATGGTCGGCCTGTTCCAGGGCTGGCCGGGCGCGCGGCGCTATCGGCAGTTGCTTTCCGCCGATGCGACGCGCAAGGGGGCGGGGCCTGAGGTAATCCACGCCGCCTTCGGCGCGGTCTTCGAGGCCACAGCGGCGAAGCAGGCGGCTGAGTAGAGGGCCGTTGCGCGAGCGAGAAAATCGAATGAGGCGGTTTGCGATCTGCGTCGACGGTCAGCTCATTGGGCACACGGCATTCGAGAATGGCGATGCCCCAATGGGCGTTGCGTTTGGGCAGCTTTTGCCGACAAGTGCATATCACCGCGATATGATCACCGAAGACAGCGTTATCATCGTAAAGCTTGGCGAAACGACTATCCCGTCAGTTGGCGGCGCCTACATTGAGGACTACTTCGAAGAGATGGGCGAAATCGAAGTAACGATCCTCGGTATCGGTTCCCCATTGTACGAGGAACTCTTTCCGGATCATGTGGCCGCCTATAAGGCGCAATGGCAGAGCTCATAGCTCCGGCACCTATCGGGACACCCGGGCCTTCGCCTCTGCCGCCGACATCCCCCAAACGAAAACGGCGCCCCTTGCGGAGCGCCGTTTCCAAATGAATGCCCGACTGGACGATCCGGCTTAGGCAGCCTGGATGTTGACGGCCTTCGGGCCCTTGCCCATGCGATCCGGCTCGGTGTCGAAGGTGACCTGCTGGCCATCCTTGAGCGTTGCGAGGCCAGCGGCCTGAACGGCGGAGATGTGTACGAACACGTCCTTCGCGCCGCCATCCGGCGTGATGAAGCCGAAGCCCTTGTCCTGGTTGAAGAATTTTACGATGCCCTTGGTGGCCATGGAAGAAGTCCTTTTCCTTCAGTCAATTTGCGTTGCCCGCGCCCCCGAGGGGATGTGGGCATCTCGTCTTCCGCTTGCAAGCGGAAAGGCGTCGAGTGGTCACGATTCGGGGAAAAGACGTCTACGGTGCCGATGCCGGCGGTCCCGGCACGAGGCCGGGCGCAGTGGAAAGTCCAGTCTCCGGGATAGAAATCGCCCGAACGGCGCAAGAAGTGACAGGATTTGCAGAAAAAGGCAAGCGCCTTGTGCGACGCATCAAGGCACGGAGTGTCAGGCTTTGCAAGGCTTTGGCCGGTTCTCGCCACTCCATTCACGCCTCCGGCAGAAAAATCGGGGACGGTCCGTTTCTCGACACAATTTCGTCCCGACCGCGACCGAACGTGCGCGCCGCCGACGAGGCCGGTCGCGGATCTCAGTGGATGACTGTCTCAACGGGGCACCGCGTGCCCGAGGCTTGCACATCTTCGGGATAACGCGCAGGCTTTACCGAAGGTTGGTTCCGTCTTCGCTGGCGATGGCGTAGCCACTGGCAAAGGCGACGGGCCGACATTCCGCATGGAGCGGACGAAGGTCGCCTAGCCTGGACGACTAAGTCGCCTTGGCCGGGCGAATAACCGGGAAGACTGGGCGAAGTGTCGCCCAGAGAATGCGCCGGCTGGCTCGACCGGGTGGCGGAAATGACAGACGAAGTGGGGACAGCGTGATCGACCCTTACGAATTGCTTGGACTGGAACGCGACGCCGACAATCAGGCGATCCGCAGCGCCTATCGCAAGGCGGCGAAATCGGCGCATCCGGATTCCGGCGGCGATCCCGAACAGTTTGCGCGGCTGCAGGTGGCCTATGAGCTGCTCAAGGATCCGGTGCGCCGCAAGGTCTATGACGACACCGGCTACGATCCGCAGCTTGCCGATCCGCGCGACCTCAAGGGGCTGATGATGCTGGAAACGCTGGTCAACGAGTTCATTCTCGACGAGCGCGAGCCGGGTACTTTCGATCCTGTCGCCGCCATGCGGCGCAAGCTCTCCGACGATATCGTCAAGAGCCGCTTCCATATTCTCGAGCTCGAGCGCCACCGCGCCCGCGTGCGCAAGCACCTGGACCGTCTCGGCCGCCGGCCGGAGACCGACGTGCTCGGCTCGATGCTGCGCGCCCGCTCGCGGTCGATCGCCGAGGCAATCAAGAATGCCGACGAGCAGATCAAGACGATCGAGCAGGCCTATGAGATGCTGGAAGGCTACAGCTACGAGCTGGAGGCGCTGGAGATTAAGGCGCACGCGGCCGAATAGCGCCCTCCCGCCTCGCGTGATCGCCGTCCCCGCTGACGGCATTCGCCTTCGCGGCGCCGCTGTGCAGCGGCCCCAGTCGGTGTCATAGTCTCCGTCTGTCCCGGCGGGCGCGGGACCTCCGTTGAGCCTGAGCGAAGGAGAGTGGCATGAGCCGTCGCTTGAACATGCGCGTTGCCTTTCTTCTTCTGGGGATCGTGCTCGCCGCCTACCTCGCGGTCAGCTATTTCCTGGTCCCGGAGCTATGGCTCTTCCACGATGACCGCCGGAAGGTTCCGCTCAATCCCATGGTGACATCCACGGAGCAGGGCATTCCCGGTGATCCGATCAATGTCGGGCTGGTCGGCTCCAAGGAGCAGATCATCCGCGCCTTTAACGCCGCAGGCTGGGATGCCGCCGACAAGGTCACGCTGCGATCGTCCGTCGACATCGGCCTCAGCGTCGTGCTCGACCGCCCGGATCTCGATGCGCCTGTCAGTCCGCTGTTCTACGAGGGGCGCAAGCAGGATCTGGCCTTCGAGAAGCCGGTCGGCCGCAGCGCCGACCAGCGCAACCATGTGCGCTTCTGGCAGACCCCGACGCCTGCCGAGGGCGATGGCCCGCTCTGGCTCGGTTCGGCGAGCTTCGACCGCGGCGTGGGATTGAGCCACGACACCGGCCAGATCACCCACCACATCGGTCCCGATCTCGATGCCGAACGCGATCTGGTGATCGGCGACCTCAAGAAGGCGGGGCAGGTTTCGTCGACCTACGAAGTCCCCGGCGTCGGTGCCACCAAGACCGGCCGCAACGGCGGCGGCGATCCCTATTTCACCGACGGCAAGGCTTTGGTTGGGGTGCTCAGACCGGCAGCAGTGGGCAGCGGCGCGGGGATTGCCAAGTGAGGCTCGGCGGCTCGTGCTGCCTCGCCTTGGGGAGCCAAGCCCCCAGCGCGCCTTTCGACTTACGCCGGCTGCCCCATGAACTGCGACAGCGATGCGAAATCGTCGTGCAGGTGGCCGGCCTCGATCGCCCGGCGGAAGATCGCCTCGTATCCCCCAGTGATCGTGCGGTCGATGCCGCGGGCTTCCATCAGGTCGACCAAATGGTGAAACGCGCTGTAATGCGGCGATACGGACGAGAGCGTTTCGGCATCAGCGTCATAGCGCCCGGCGGCGCTGCGTTTGATGAGGTCGGAGACGAGCCCCTCAACCACCGGCGCCGTCGCCGTCCATTGTCTTGCCAGCACGCCGAGATCGATCGCCTCGGCCCGGCAAACGGCGATCGACTGCAGCGCGCCGAACAATGCGCCCCACATCAGCGCCAGCACGGCGCTGTCGAGCGCATTGGCGAGGCCCGGATCCTCGCCGATGAACTGGACATTGCCGCCGAGGGCGCCGAGCACGTTACGGCTTTCCTCGAAAACACCTGAAGGGCCGGAGACAAGCAGCGTGCCCGCCTCGGTGCCGATGAAGTCCGGCGTCGCCAGGATCGCGCCGTCGAGATAGCGGGCACCCTGCCGCTGCGCCCAGCCGTGCGCCTCGCGGCCACCATCGGGCGTGCCTGACGTGAGTTCGATGATCAGTCTGCCCTCGAGGGCACCGGCGACCTCCTTGTCGCGCAGAAGGCTTTGCGTCGCCTGGTAGTCGCTGACATTGACGATGACGACCTCAGATGCGGCGACCGCATTGCGCACGCTTGCCGCCACCTCGGCCCCGGCGGCAGCGAGCGGCGCCGCCTTTGCCGGCGTGCGGTTCCACACCGTCGTCGGGTGCCCGGCCTTGAGAAGCGCATACGCCAGCGCCGTTCCCATGCGCCCCATTCCCAATACGCTGATTGCAGGTTGCATTCCCAGTCTCCATATCCATGGCGCGGGAAGGGCGCCTGCACCCTTATCCCGCCCTGATTTCCACAGCGACGCGGTTGTCGTCGCGGTTCAGACGTAAGGTGGGCGGCCCGGGTCGCAATACGCACCGGATGGTAAGTGCTTACCGCGACGTAAGGGAGGATGACGTGACGACACCAATGGAAAACTGCGGCTTTGCCACCGCGCTCAGGGCGATCGAGGGAAAGTGGAAGGTCGATATTCTCTGCGAACTCGGCAAGGCCGCCCGCCGCTTCGGCCGCCTGCGCCAGGCGATCCCTTTAATCAGCGAGAAGATGCTGGCGCAGCAGTTGCGTGAATTGGAGGCCGACGGCCTCGTCAGCCGCACCACCTATCCGGAAATCCCGCCAAAGGTGGTGTACGCGCTGACCGAACGCGGCGCGGCGCTGAACGTGGCGGCGGCGGCTCTCTGCAAGTGGGGCGAGGAGTTTGGCGGCGATGACGAGGTGCGGCCGGAGGCGAGGGTGGTTGCTGCGGGCTGACCGGCGGTAGCGTCGCCCGGGTGAAACAGTAGCGGCACCCGCAAACGCGCGCGCCTTTGGGCACGCCCTTATGACCGCGCCCTTATGACCGCGCGCTTGTGTCCACGCCCCTGAGCACCTCCCTCCGGAGCGGCGATCTTAGCGGTCACAGCCCGCTCGCCCCTCATCTCTGTGCTTGTCACAGAGATCTAGCAGCCGCACGTCCGCGCGGCGGGGTATGCCGAGCCGGCACGCTGGGTGCTTGCGCATTCGGGGCAACGCATCCCCTCGCGCCGCCGACGCGGCGCGGCTGGATTCCTGTGACAAGCACAGGAATGAGCGAGGTGGTGACGCGGCCGCGGCACTTCGTCAGATGCCGTTGTGACGCCGAATCTTGTGGCTCCGGGTGCCCGAGATTTCCTGCGCCTGCGGAATTTTCATCCCTGGAATCCGGTTCCCTTGGGGCAACGATCTTCGTAGCGGCAATCCTGTCCACCCTCATCTCTGTGCTTGTCACAGAGATCCAGCCGCCGCGCGTCCGCGCGGCGAGAGATCCCGAGCCATAACGAAGACTTTCTCGTATCGGTCGGCGCATCCCCCGCCGCAGCGCGGCAGGGGGATGCCTGTGACAGGCATGGGAATGCGCGCGGTGGGACGCGTGATCGCCGCGCTACTTCACCACGGCATGGCGCTTGCGGCCAAGCGAGAGCCGAACCGGATGCTCGCCGAGTGAGACGATTGTCTCCGCATCCTCAACGACTTCTCCGTCCAGGCGGACACCGCGCCCGGCGATTGCCCGCCGTGCCTCGCCCTTCGATGAGGCCAGTCCTGCCCGCACCACGAGGTCAACGAGACCTATGCCCTTCAGGCGCTCGGCATCACTCAGCACGACCGTCGGCAGCCCCTCGGCCGCTTCACCTTCGCCGAATGCCTGCCGCGCCGTCGTCTGCGCCCGCCGGGCTGCCTCCGGCCCATGCGCCAGCGTCGTTGCCTCACTGGCGAGGCGCTCCTTCACCGCGTTGAGGGCCGCGCCCTCGGTGCGACCCAGCCTTTCGATCTCGTCGAGCGGAAGATCGGTGAACAGTTTGAGGAAGCGCACCACATCGGCATCCTCGGCGTTGCGCCAGAACTGCCAGTAGTCGTAGGGCGATAGGCGGTCCTCGTTCACCCAGATGGCTCCGGCCGCCGTCTTGCCCATCTTGACGCCCGAGGCCGTCGTCAGAAGCGGCGTGGTCATGCCGAAGACCTCCGCGCCCTCGATGCGGCGCACCAGGTCGACGCCACCGACGATGTTGCCCCACTGGTCGCCGCCGCCGAGCTGCAGCCGGCAGCCGGTGCGGCGGAACAGTTCGAGGTAATCGACCGCCTGCAGGATCATGTAGTTGAACTCGAGAAAGCTCAGGTTCTCCTGCTGCTCCAGCCGCGTCTTGACGCTGTCGAAGGAGAGCATGCGGTTGACGGAGAAATGTTTGCCGACGTCCCGCAGCATGTTGATCCAGGCCATCCGGTCCAGCCAGTCGGCATTGTTGACCATGAGAGCATCGCTCGGCCCGTCGCCGAAGGTCAGCAGCCGCTCGAACACTTTGCGGATGCCGGCGACATTGGCTGATATCTCCTCCTCCGACAGCATAGGCCGCGCCGCCGAGCGAAAACTCGGATCGCCGATCCGCGTGGTGCCGCTGCCGATCAGCACGATCGGCTTGTGGCCCGCCTGCTGCAGCCGCCGAAGCGCCATGATCGGCATGAGATGGCCGACATGCAGACTGTCCGCCGTCGCATCGAAGCCGGCATAAACCGGCACGATCCCGGCCGCAAAAGCGCTGTCGACGCCCGCAAGGTCGGTCACCTGGTTGACATAACCGCGCTCGACCAGCGTCCGGGTGATCGCCGAACGCGGCTGAAAGGCATCGGTGGGGCTGTCGGAATGGGTCATTAGGGCTCTCCATGGCATTGCCGCCAGGGAGCACTGAACAAAACAAAGCCGCCTGACGGCGGCTTGTTTCAAGGCATGATCGAAACGCGCCGCTCCCTATGGAGACGTCGCATAATAGGTGGCAGCGATGAGCGCGGTCTTGATCATCGTTTGGTTGTAGCGGGGAATGGGGGAGGCGGCAAGGGTGGGTGGCCATCGTTAGCCGCTTCAAAGACTTAACCACGCAATGCCCGCTACAACCGGAGGCCGACGCTCTCGTCTGTGGCGGTCTTCATTGGCGCAGGTGCGCTATTTGCTATCTTGGATGTCGGTTTAACACTTCCGGAGCATGTTGGACGAAGAAGTTGAGCGCTAGACGTTCGCAATAAAGTTCGGCCAATTCAGGTTGCGACAGGGCCTTTAAATCGACTGCGTACGAACCGACACTCATAAACTCCAGCAATTTTTCCCTAGTCGACTTCGAGTATGTCTTCAGAAGAAATTCAAATAATTGCAGTGGGTCCTCGATATTGCCGCCGTTCGAGCTTTGCTCTCCGAAAAACAGATCAGGAAACTTTCGGTAGTCGTCCAACTGTTCGCCGGTTAGTTTCTGGGAAAGAATCATATTTTTCCCATCCAGTGTGGTCACGGCCACCATCGCCTCAGATTTGTCTTCATTCACGGCCGCGGCGGTTACCGTGCCAATGGTGCCAGGCGGCTCGCCTAAATCTGAGAACAAATAACTTTCGCCAATCTTGATGTTGAGACCGCTTTCGTCGGAACGAAGCGAACCATCGAATGTATCCGGAAACACCGGATAATCACGGATGGCTCCCATGATTTCATGCCCATCAATGTGCTTCTGCTTAAGATGATAGGTTTCCCTGAGCGATCTGGTGGCCGGCTTACTGAAATCAGATATCCCAAGGCCATAGGCAAGAGCTTGCCTAGCGATGGAAGTTGCTCCCAAATATCTATGAAACGGAAGGTTCGTAACAAAAACGTAGGCGTCGTGGCCTTCCTTTAAATCCCTTTCTTTCGCATCCAAGCGCTTAACAGCCTTGTTAAACCAGTCAGGTAAGGAATCTGGGTTCACTATTTCGGCGTTGAGGTCAATGAAGATCAATCTTTGATCGTAAGCCGGTTTCTGCAATGCAGAGTTCAAGTGCGTCGTTAGATTTCGCGTCGCGTCTCGATCTGTGGCCTTTACTCCATCATTTTTTGACTTCCCCAATATACCCTCGACGGATCGCATCTTGGCCTCGACCCAGTATTTCTGTCCGGTCGTTTGCGATACTGCGGAGAACTCGCAATGCTTCGTGGCATTGTTGGCTTCGTCCTCGAGTTCGAGACGGAAACCGGCGCGCAGCAGAATTCCGGCAACAATGAGTTCGTAGTATGTTCCTTGAAAGTTCTTTTTATCAAGCAGCCTCTTGATGTAGCGCTCTTGAAGTTCAGCGTTGTGTTCAAGAAGATAAAGATTATATGCGGTTCCCATAAAGCATATTATAGCTCCATTCATCAAATATGACTTCACCACCCCTGCCTGACACCCCTTCCTTTCAAGGGATTGGGTCTTGGCTACGGCGTCATACCACTGCATGATTGGGTGGCGTTGAGAGAGTTCTCTTTTTAGTTCTTCATTTGCCCAGTCAGTGCCTAGTTTGATCCTCATGTAGTCAAACAGGAAGTCTAAGAACGTCTTCCACTTAGGAGACTGCAGAAGTTTGTTCCCGACTGCTACGAATCGGCGGTCCCCCAACTTTGCTGAAATAATTCCTTTTCCGCGCCCCTGTTGGCGCTCGCGAAGCTTTTGCTTGGCGGCGGTTCGCCGTGCAGCTTCTGCAGCCACATGAGACGCCTTGCTTGACCCAAGCGAGTCGGGTGCTTCATACGAACCGTGGCACCGCTTGAACTTCTTGCCGCTGCCACACAGACATGGGTGATTTCGCCCGATCTTCACTAAACGCCCACTGTGATCCCATTTCGGTGGCTGAATCGGTGCAGCCTCACGTTGATTCTCGATGCGATAATGTTACCTGTGTATGCGGTGAATAAGAAGAACGATAGCGAAGTATACTCAGCCGCCACCTGCGCGTCGCCTACCGCCCCGGCCGCCCCGTTTTCCCCTTCGTCCGGCCCTTCTGTCGCTTCTCGTCCGCCGGATCCTCGTACGATCCGACGCCCGGCTTTGCCCGCGTGAGGATCGGTTTTTCGGGGACGTGACCGATGACAGGCTTTTCGGTGCGGCCAACGGTCATTTCGTCCAGGGTGTTCCGGCGGAACAGCGACCGGTCCGCGCCGGCGGGTGTCGCGACGTCGCGGCCCATGTCATCGAGGTGGGGTTTCTGGAAGAGGGACTTTTCGTTTTGTTCTGTGCTCACGGCCGCACCGCCCTTTGGGCTGGCCTCCGCACGGGGCGCCGGACGACCGGCGGCGGACGCTTGTCCGCTGCGCTTCGCTCTGTCCGTTCCTTCCTGCGACCTTGCCTCTTCCCGTGCCATCGGGTCGTCCATCGCAGCCAGTTCGGCGGCCTTGAGGCGTTTGATCTCGTCGCGCAGGCGGGCGGCCTTTTCGAAGTCGAGGTCGGCGGCGGCGTCGCGCATCTGTTTTTCGAGCGCGTTGAGGTGTGCCTGCAGGTTGTTGCCGACGAGGTGGCCGGCGTCGGCAAAGCCCTTGCCGGCGACGCCGGAGATGTCGGCGCGGACGTGGTCCTTCTCGTAGACCGAGTCGAGGATGTCGGAGATCTTAGCCTTTACCGATTCCGGGGTGATGCCGTTGGCCTCGTTGAAGGCCATCTGCTTTTCGCGGCGGCGGCTGGTCTCGTCCATGGCGCGCTGCATCGAGCCGGTGATCTGGTCGGCATAGAGGATGACCTTGCCGTCGACGTTACGGGCAGCGCGGCCGATGGTCTGCACCAGCGAGGTCTCGGAGCGCAGGAAGCCTTCCTTGTCGGCATCGAGAATGGCGACGAAGCCGCATTCGGGAATGTCGAGGCCCTCGCGCAACAGGTTGATGCCGACGAGCACGTCGAAAGCGCCGAGGCGCAGGTCGCGGATGATCTCGATGCGTTCCAGCGTGTCGATGTCGGAGTGCATGTAGCGCACGCGAATGCCCTGTTCGTGCAGGTATTCGGTGAGGTCTTCGGCCATGCGCTTGGTGAGCACGGTGACGAGCGTGCGGTAGCCGGCGGCGGCGGTCTCGCGGATTTCGCCCAAGACGTCGTCGACCTGGGTTTTCGCCGAGCGCACTTCCACCGGCGGGTCGATCAGGCCGGTCGGGCGGATGACCTGTTCGGCAAAGACGCCGCCGGATTGTTCCAGTTCCCATGAGCCGGGGGTGGCCGAAACAGCGATCGTGTCCGGGCGCATCGCGTCCCATTCCTCGAAGCGCAAGGGGCGGTTGTCCATGCAGGAAGGCAGGCGGAAGCCGTATTCGGCCAGCGTCGCCTTGCGGCGGAAGTCGCCGCGATACATGCCGCCGATCTGGCTGACGGAGACGTGGCTCTCGTCGATGAACAGCAGCGCGTTGTCGGGGATGTATTCGAACAGCGTCGGCGGCGGCTCGCCGGGATTGCGGCCGGTGAGGTAGCGCGAATAGTTCTCGATGCCGGCGCAGGAGCCGGTCGCCTCCAGCATCTCGATGTCATAGCGGGTGCGCTGTTCCAGCCGCTGCGCTTCGAGCAGACGGCCGCCCTTTTCCAGTTCGGCGAGGCGGTGCACCAGCTCTTCCTTGATCGCCTTGATGGCGCCGTTCAGCGTCGGGCGCGGGGTGACATAGTGCGAGTTGGCGTAGATCTTCACCGATTTCAGATCACCGGTCTTCTGGCCGGTCAGCGGGTCGAATTCGGTGATCGCGTCGATCTCGTCGCCGAACATGGAGATGCGCCAGGCGGCATCCTCCAAGTGGGCCGGGAAAATCTCGATGGTATCCCCGCGCACGCGAAAAGAGCCGCGCTGGAAATCCATGTCGCGGCGCTTGTACTGCTGCGCCACCAGGTCGGCGAGCAGTTGCCGCTGGTCGAGCCGGTCGCCGACGCTCATCTGGAAGGTCATGGCGGTATAGGTCTCGACCGAGCCGATACCGTAGATGCACGAGACAGACGCGACGATGATGCAGTCGTCGCGCTCCAGCAGCGAGCGGGTGGCCGAGTGGCGCATGCGGTCGATCTGTTCGTTGATCGAGGATTCCTTCTCGATGAAGGTATCCGAACGCGGCACATAGGCTTCCGGCTGGTAGTAGTCGTAGTAGGAAACGAAATATTCGACCGCGTTGTTGGGGAAGAAGTTCTTGAACTCGGAATAGAGCTGGGCGGCGAGCGTCTTGTTCGGCGCCAGGATGACGGCGGGACGTTGCGTCGCCTCGATCACCTTGGCCATGGTGAAGGTCTTGCCCGAGCCGGTGACACCGAGCAGCACCTGGCTGCGCTCGCCGGAGGTCAGGCCCTCGACCAGATCGGCAATCGCCGTCGGCTGGTCGCCGGCGGGTTCGTAGTCCGAGACCATCTGGATCTCGACGCCGCCTTCGGATTTCGGCGGCCGGGCCGGGCGGTGTGGCGTCCAGAGCTTGCCGTCCTTGAACAGCGGGTTGCCGCTTTCGATCAGCGCCGAAAGCGCCTCCACCGTGGCGGTGACGCCGGACTTGGCCGTCAGCCTGTCGGCATCTTCCAGCGACACGTCGAGGCCGGCGACCGGGTTGAGGCCGGCGGCGGCGCGGGTCTTCGGGTCGGTCGAGCCGCCCATCGACGTGCCGCGCGCGGACTTGCTGCCGACGATCTCGACCTTGCTCTTCTTCCCGGCCTTCTTCGGCTGTGCTTCGTCATCTGCGCCCGCGGCCTTGCGCGCCGCCTTGGAGGCGGCGATCTCTACCGTCTTGCGGTGCTTGCCGGCCTTGGAGGCGATCTGACGCTGGGTTTCGAAAGCGGAGGCTTCCGCATCCGCCTCGAGCTGCTTCACCCAATCCGAGACGTTGCCGCTGAGCGGGGTGCCGGACAAGGGCGCCTGCGGCGCTTCTTCGAAACCGGACGGCGTGGAGGGCTTCGGCGGGGCATTCTTCGGAGCTTTGGTCATGGCGGGGAATATGGCGAGAGTCCGGTCGAAAGAAAAGGGGCGAGTGAGTACAAAAAGGCAACATTTCGCAGTGCTTCGGCGACAACTTTGCACGCGAAACGGCAGGGGCGTGGCGTTGAATTTGCGGACGACTGGGCGCCCAACGAGTGGCAGCGCCACCACTCGGGCCGACGGCCGGGTCACGCTTGCCTCAACCGCGACGAGCCGGACTGGCTCGTTGATATAACTCTTACGGTTGCGATGTGCCGTTACGTTACTCCAATTGGGCGACAAGACATAAATCCCTGCAGCGTGATAACAATAACACTTTGGAGGGTGCCATGTTCTACTTGCGTGGCGCCGCACTCATCTCGATTTGTGCTGCGTTTTGCCAACCGCTTCCTGTCAGCGCTGCCGAACCTGTCGGCCAGGCGGTGCAGATTCGCACGTCAGTCAGCGGCGCACGCGGTCCGATCGCGGTCAAGGACCCGGTCTACAAGGACGAACGGATTTCGACATCGAAGTCCGGTCTCGGCCAGTTCGTCTTCCAGGATGGCACCAAGCTTGCGGTCGGCTGGGGTTCGTCCGTGGTCATCGACAAATTCGTCTACGATGATGCCAAGTCGGTGAAGAAGCTGACGATCATGGCCGCCAAGGGCACGTTCCGCTGGATCAGCGGCAAGTCCGGGCACTCCGCCTATGAAATCGTCACGCCGGCCGGCACGATCGGCGTTCGCGGCACCGCCTTCGATTTTTATGTCGGCCGCGACGGCACGACCGCTGTCGTGCTGCTCAGCGGCGCCGCAAGCTTCTGTGGCGCCGGCGGCTGCCGGCAATTGACGCAGCGTTGCGACTGCGTCGTCGCCAAGCCGGGCGGCGGCATCAGCGATCCGAGAAGGGTCAGTCGCAATACATTGAAATCGCTAGGCAATGCACAAGCCCTTCCTTTCCTCTCCGGTGGGCAACGACTGTCCGGAGCGCTGGGCTGGGCGGGGGGCGGCTGCAGCCTTGCGGCGGTGTTCCAGGAGGATCTCGAACGCCAACCGCGAACTGTGCAACCCCCCGCCGTCGAAGAAAGGCCTCCCGAGGAAAAACCGAAGCCCGAGGAGAGGCCGCACAAGCCGGAGGAGAAACCTCAGAAGCCGGAGGAAAAACCTCAGAAGCCTGTGCAGGAAGAAGGCTACCGCAATCGCCACTGGGAGATGAAACATCCGGATATCCGCGGCGAGGATGCCAACCACAAGGATGTGCTCGAACATGCCAACGACCATCAGAACAAGGGCCATCAGAAGGGGCGCAGTCATCACAATGACTGACGAACCGGCAGGCCGCCTGACGCTCGGTACCTTTCGCGCACGCCGCCGATTGCCTCCAATGGCCGCGACTGGGCAAGCGGCCATGACCACCTAACTCTTACGATTGCGGCATGGCCTTACCCCGATTGGGCGACAAGACATAAATCCCTGTGACGTGATAACAATAGCACTTTGGAGGGTGCCATGTTCTGCTTGCGTGGTGCCGCACTCATCGCGTTTTGTGCCGTGACATTCAGTCCGACCATCGCCGCCGAACCTGTCGGCCAGGCGGTGCAGATTCGCACGTCAGTCAGCGGCGCACGCGGTCCGATCGCGGTCAAGGACCCGGTCTACAAGGACGAACGGATTTCGACATCGAAGTCCGGTCTCGGCCAGTTCGTCTTCCAGGATGGCACCAAGCTTGCGGTCGGCTGGGGCTCGTCGGTGGTCATCGACAAGTTCGTCTATGACGATGCCAAGTCGGTGAAGAAACTGACGATCATGGCCGCGAAGGGCACGTTCCGCTGGATCAGCGGCAAGTCCGGGCACTCCGCCTATCAAATCGTCACGCCGGCCGGCACGATCGGCGTTCGCGGCACCGCCTTCGATTTTTATGTCGGCCGCGACGGCACCACCGCCGTCGTGCTGCTCAGCGGCGCCGCAAGCTTCTGTGGCGCCGGCGGCTGCCGGCAATTGACGCAGCGTTGCGACTGCGTCGTCGCCAAGCCTGGCGGCGGCATCAGCGATCCGAGAAGAGTCAGTCGCAATACATTGAAATCACTAGGCAATGCGCAAGCCCTTCCTTTCCTCTCCGGTGGGCAACGACTGTCCGGAGCGCTGGGCTGGGCGGGGGGTGGCTGCAGCCTTGCGGCGGTGTTCCAGGAGGATCTCGAACGCCAACCGCAAACTGTGCAACCCCCCGCCGTCGAGCAGCGTCAACCAATACCGCTGATACCCAGGACGCAGCGCCAGGAACAAAGGCAGCGGCAGCAGCAGAGCGGACAGAGCCAGCGGCAGCGGCAGGAGCAGCGCCAGGAACAGGGACAAGGACAGGGTGGCCAACGGCAGGAACAGTCCCAGCGGCAGGAGCAGGAACAAGGGCAGGGCCAGGGCAGCCAACGCCAGGAACAGGAACAGCGGCAGGAACAGTCGCAACAGGGCGGTGGAACGCAGCGCCAGGAACAGAGCCAAAGCCAGAGCCAGACCCAAAGCCAGAATTGAGCGCCGACCGTGTGCGCCGCTGACGGCCTGTCGTTTGCCAACGCTTTCGGCGCAGCGTTCGCGATGCGTCGGCAACGACCTGTCGCTAGGCACAAGCGGGCCGGCGCTCAACCAACGACAAATCAAAGCTTTGCGAACGATCCGAGAGCCCAGGTCGAGGCGATGTGCCGGTCGGTCGTCTGCGGCTGAGGTCCGGCACGTTTCACTCCGCCGGGCGCTTGGCGTCTTCGACCGGCGTTTCGGCGAAATGCTCCGATCGGCGCGACATCCGGGCGTAGAAGCCGACCAGGCCCGGTGCCAGGGCGGCAGACTTCAGCTTCGCTGCGTTGATGATGCTGCGGCTCGAGGTCGCGCGCGTGCGTAGCACCGAGACGAGCCGGTCATGCAGCAGCCGCAATTCCGCGAAGGCGGGCGAGGCGGCGAGGTTCTCGTCTCCGGCGACCGCGAAAAGCCGGGTTCGCGTCGTCTTTCCCTTGAGGCCCAGGCTTCCCGCATCCAGCAGCGCGCAATTCGGCAATGCCTCAGCCGTCGCTTCCGACACGAGCACGTCGAAGTTGACGTCCTTGCAGGCCGCTTCGATGCGGGCCGCGATGTTGACGGTGTCGCCGACCGCCGAATAGTTGAAGCGGGTTTCGGCACCCATGTTGCCGACGCAGGCGAGCCCGGTATGGATGCCGATGCCGATGCGCACCTCATGGCCGGAGCCGAAACCGAATGCGTCTTCGGCATTCAGCCGGGCCAGGGTCTCGCGCATGCCGAGCGCGGCGCGAAGTGCCTTTTGCGGATGGTTGACCACATCGACCGGGGCGTTCCAGAAGGCCATGATGGAATCGCCGATGAACTTGTCGAGCGTGCCCTCATTGGCGAGCACATGGCGGCTCAGCGCGTCGAGCAGCGTGTTGAGGAAGGCGACGACCTCGGTCGGCGTCATGCGCTCGCTCATCTCGGTGAAGCTGCGCACGTCGACGAACATCACCGTCAGCTCGCGGTCGTCGCCGCCAAGGCTCAGCGCATTGCGCGTGTGCTCGATGCGATAGAGCAGCGATGGCGAGAGATAGCGCCCGAAGGCCTGGCGGACCTCGCGTCGTTCGCGATCCGTCACCAGGAAGCGATAGGCGGTGGCGGAGAAATGGGTGATCGAGGCGGCGAGGATCGGCGCCAGCGGATCGACGAGCAGCCCGCCATAGTAGAAGGCGAGCCAGGAGGCTGCGAGCCCCAACACCGTGACCGCGAGGCCGCAGACCAGCGCCACCACGGGGCTGACGAAAGTGGTCAACAGCACGAGCAGCGTGCCGGCCAGTGCGATCGAGAGGATTTCGAGCCCGTCGGCCCAGTCTGGACGCGACAGATAGCGGCCGGAGAGGATCTGCTCGACGATCTGGGCATGGATGGAGACGCCGGGCACGTTCTGCCCGAGCGCGGTGGTGCGCACGTCCTGCAGTCCGGCAGCCGACGTGCCGATGAAGACGATGCTGCCTTCGATCGCGGCGCGAACGTCCGGAGAGGAGGCTTCGTCCGTGAGAACCCGCCGGGCGGAAATGTAGCGCTCCGTCGTGTCCGGCGTGACGTAGAGCCAGAGTTCGCCGGTCGAGGTGAGCGGCACGACGAAGTCGCCGATCTTGACGGCGGTGAGCGTGTTGGCGACGTTGGGTGCTGCGGCGAGCACATAGGTCGAGGCGCCCTGCGCCACGCGCAGCGCCTCCAGGGCGAGGCTCGGGTAGAACTGCTGCCCGTCGCTGAGGAACAGCGGTGCGGCCCGCACCACCGCGGAGGAGGAGCCGGGATTGAGGCTGATATGGCCGAGCCCGGCGGCGTTGGCTTCGAGCTGGGGCCGTAGCGGCGTTGCGGCGTGCAGGCGCGGCGGCGCCTCGGCAGCGGTTTCGCCGGTGAAGGCAAAGCCCGCCTTGACCGACGGCAGGTAACTGCCGTCGTTGGTGAGGCCGAAACCGAGCACGACCGGCTTGTCTTGAATCGCCTGGGCAAAGATCTCGTCATTATCGGGCAGGGTTGCGACGAAGGATGGATCGACGCCGCC
Source organism: Ensifer sp. 22460 (assembly GCF_052044935.1). Lineage (NCBI taxonomy): Bacteria > Pseudomonadati > Pseudomonadota > Alphaproteobacteria > Hyphomicrobiales > Rhizobiaceae > Ensifer > Ensifer sp. 22460. The sequence goes on along the minus strand of NZ_JBQENZ010000031.1, from coordinate 39,320 downwards.
GACGTCGCGCACGACCGTGCGCGGCGACAGGCGGTCGGGCTCGGCAAAGAGCACGTCGAAGGCAATCGCTGCCGCGCCCATCTCGGTCAGCCGGTTGGTCAAATTCGCCAGGCGGTCGCGCGGCCAGGGCCATTGGCCGAATTCACGCAGCGACGCCTCGTCGATATCGATCACCTTGACCGGCATGGTCTCGAAGCCGCGCGGCGCGATCCGCTGGTATTCGTCGAAGGTGACGTCGCGCGCCTGCCTCAGAAGCTGCGGATCGTTTGCGCGCAGGACCGTGAAGAACGCCACCACTGTGAGGCCGATGAGAACGCCGAACAGCTGGGCTCGTGTCATGGCGGCCTACGGGACGATGGGCAGGCCCGCCTTGACGAGCCCGTCTTTGAAATGTGCGTGGTCGGCAGGGTCGACATAGCCGGTGAAGAAGCGCCAGTAGCGCGGTAAATCGACAGGCGCGTTGGCGACGGCCTCGGGAACGATCCTGCGGGCTTCCTCGTTGCGGTCGAGCTGGCCAAGGCAGGCGAGCAGAATGACCAGGTTGAAATAGGTGCGGCGCAGGAGCAGCGCCCGTTCGGCGTGACGCAGCGCTTCCTCGTAATTGCCGAGGTGGTAGTGGGCGAGAGCGATGCGGTTGAAGAAGAGGTAGGTCAGCGGATCGTGCGGGCTCAGCCTCAGCGCCTTGTGCAGCGGGTCCAATGCCTCGGCGAAACGGCCGATATAGATGCGCGCCCAACCGAGCGCCATGTGAGCGAGCGCAAAATTGGGGTTGAGATCGATCGCCTGTTGCGCTTCCTGGACCGCGGCATGCGGCCGCCGGGCAGCGAAATTGGCGAGGCACATGACATAGTGGCAATAGGGATCGTGATCCTCGATCACGACGGCGCGCGCAGCCTCCGCCGCCAACTCCGCGCTATCCCGGTCAATGTCGTCGCTGAAGCCGAAATAGCAGCGGGCAAACAGCGAGCGGGCCAGCATCATGTGCGCGCGGCCGAATTCGGGGTCGAGGGCGATCGCGCGGCGTTGCCACTCGATCGCGTCGTCGAAGTGCGCGGCGGAGTCCTGCGCATTATGCAGCAGCGTGCCGCGCATGTGGCATTCGTAGGCGTCGAGATTGTCGCTGCCGCGTAGCAGCGCCCGGCGGTTTTCGCCAATCAGGATCTCCGGCTCGATCGCCGCGACCACATGTTGGGTGATCTCATCCTGGATGGCGAAAATGTCGGCGAATTCGCGCTCGTAGCGCTGCGCCCAGAGATGGATGCCGGTTTCCGCCTCGATCAACTGTCCGGTGACGCGCACGCGCGAGCCTGAGCGGCGCACGCTGCCCTCGACGATGTAGCGCACGCCGAGGTCGCGGCCGATCTGTTTGACGTCGACGGCGCGGCCCTTGTAGGCGAAAGAGGAGTTGCGGGCGATGACGAAGAACCAGCGGTAGAGCGACAACGCCGTGATGATGTCCTCGGTCAGACCGTCGGCGAAGAAGTCCTGTTCGGGGTCGCCGGACATGTTGACGAAGGGCAGAACGGCGATCGACGGCTTGTCGGGCAGGGCAAGCGGCATGCCGGGCAGATCCGGCCTCACCGGGTCCTCATGCCAGTCGACGCGGTGCACCGGCACCGGGCGCGGCATGTTCTTGAGCGCGCGATCGCCAAGCCGGTGCACGGGAAACTCCAGCTTGCCGACGATCTGGTCGTGCAACGCACCGGAGATGCAGATGTCGGCCGGCTTCGCCACCTGCTGCAGCCGCGCCGCCACATTCACCCCGTCGCCGAGCAGGTTGCCGCCGTCGACCACGACGTCGCCGAGATTGAGGCCGATGCGGAACTCCATGCGCCGCTCCGGCGCGAGGTCGGCGTTTCTCCGCTGCAGGGTCCGCTGGATGGCGACCGCTGCCCGAACCGCCTGCACTGCACTCTGGAATTCCGCGACAAGGCTATCGCCAGCGGCGCCGAAGATGCGCCCGCCATGCTCGGTCACAAGGCTTGAAATCGTTGCACAATAGGTGGCAAGCGTTGCGAGCGCACCTTCCTCGTCAATCGCGACAAGGCGACTGTAGCCAGCGACATCGGCAGCAAGGATCACGGCGAGCTTCCGTTCCAAGAGGGCAGCCCCTCCCGCGGCATCTGGTCAGAAGGAAAATAAGCGTAACTTAAATTAGAAAAGTCGAGAAGCATAAATTGCCCCGATTTGTGTCCATTGCTGGGCCGGAGGCGCAAATAGACGGTTCGTGTGGCCTCTACGACAGATTGTGTCCGGCGACGCTTCCCGGCGTGCGGCGATTGTGCAAGTTTCGCAAAGTCAGAACCGCGCGGTCAGGCGTTCGTCATTCAAAGGCCGCGAATTGATCATCGCCTGCCTGCATACGGCCGACAGCAACGTCGCCGTTTTCGAGAATGCTGCGCGCGAACTTGGATTGTCCTCCGCGAACTAGCGCCATACGGTCCGCGCCGATCTGCTGCGCGCGGCGGAGGAAGCGGGCGGCCTGACCGAGGACATCACGCAGCAGACCGCGGCGGTTCTCTCGGCGCTGGCGGCGAAGGCCGACGCCGTGCTGCTGACCTGCTCGACGCTCGGGCCGAGCGTTGTGAGGGCCGGGGTGGCCACTGCCGTCCCGATCCTGCGCGTCGATGCGGCGCTGGCGGAGAAAGCGGCCGCGACCGGCGGCAAGCTGGTAGCGCTTTGCGCGGTGGAAACAACGGTCGCACCAACCACGGCGTTTTTCGCCGCGGCGGCGCATCGTTCCGGCGCTGCCCTCGAGGTTCGCCTTGTCGAGGGTGCTTGGGCGTGTTCAAGGCGGGAAGCCGTGACGGTTACCTTGCCAGAATCGCCCAGGCGGCAGAAGCGGCCTATGAGGATGGAGCCTCCATCGTTGCGCTGGCCCAGGCGTCCATGGCCGGCACCGCCGATCATGTCCGCAACGGACCGCAGCCGCTGTCGAGTCCGGCGGCCGGGCTTGAGCAGGCCATGAATATGATCGCTGACTAGCGATATTCCGTTATCCGGCTAATGATTCTCGGGATTTTGAAGGGCGGCAGCGAACTTCGCGCATCCCCTATGACGGCCTGCGCTGTAGGATGCGGTCGCTATGACCCTGATTCGACCCACACGTGAAGACGATACAGCTTTGCTGCCCGACATAGAGCGCTCCTCCGGCGCGCTTTTTCGCACCATCCCCGACCTGGCCTGGATTGCCGACGACGATGTCCAGTCCGCGGAAGCTCATGTCGACTTCCTGCGCACCGGCCTGTCCCTGGTGGCCGTCGACGAGCAGGATCGACCGCTCGGCTTCCTTTGTGCCGCGAGCGCAGAGGGCGCGCTGCACATCTGGCAGCTTGCCGTGTTGGAGGAAAGCCAGGGCCGGGGGCTTGGGCGCGCCATGATGCTGGCTGCGATCGCGCATGCGCGCGCCCGTTCGCTTGCCACGGTAACGCTGACGACGTTCCGCGATCTCAAATGGAACGAGCACTTCTATCTGACACTCGGCTTCGCTACGCTTGCCGGGGACGAACTCGACGCGCGTCTCGCGCAGATCCTTGCAAACGAGGGCGCTCACGGCATTCCGCCAGAGCGGCGCTGTGCAATGCGCCTGACGCTTGTGTGAGGACGCGCGTCAGCGATCCGCCCGATGCGGCGATGCTGATCTCTGGTCCGGGTTGGGCTTTAGGCCCTCCGGCACAAGGCCTGGTGCGAAGTGGTTCCTCGCCCTTGGCTTGCCGCTCCAGAGCGCCGTGCGTTCAGATGAACGCACTAGGGTCGCTCTAGCACATTGTTTCTAGAGCATCTTTCCGCTTCAAGTGATTCCACTTGAAGCGGGATGCTCTAGCGCCGGACGCCGACGACCTGGCCCCGGGCGAACTGCGAGACCCTGACGCCGCCGGACTGATTGCCGCCGATCAACTGGGCCGTCGACTTCGACATCGCGGACAGGATGCCGACGTGGTAGCCACGACCGGTGCGCACGACGACAATATCGCCGGCGCGCGCATAGGCGAGCTTCACCGGTGCACCGAACCGAAGCCACGAGCGGGCGAAGCCGAAGCTCTGCGGTGGACTGCGGCCGGACTTGCGGGCAACCATGCCCATGAAATGGCCGCACCAGGGGGTACGTGCCGGGTTGATGCCGAGCGCTGCGCGAAGGGTCTTGTTGTTCTTCACCTCGTGCAGGCCTTTGTATTGCTGCGCCTGGGCAAGCATGCCCGCGCTGGCAAGAGATGGCGATAGGAGCGCGACATAGGCAGCCGCAAGAAACGCCAGGACCTTCATGGTCAGGTCTCCTTGACAAGTTGCTGGGTGCGAACGGTCGGGGCGGCCTGGCGATCGCCGGCATGGCACCCGGTTGCTCAACTGTTTCCAATGTTCCCATGGGAAATTTCAGCGGACATGCGCGTGCCCAGCGTCTGATACGCAGCATCGGCGTGTCGGCGAACCGCGCGCAAGGCGCGGAGCCAACTTCACGGCAACCGCCGTTTCGAAGTGTGGTATTCCCCTGCCTGTCCCGTCGGACAGTCGAGCGACATTGCTCATGCGCCAGTACAAAATTGTGGCAAAACCCGTAAAATATTGGGGCATGACTTGCTAAATGACGGAAAAAATGCCGGTTCGTCGTCGATTCGACACCCTGACCGGCAGAAAATCCCGTATCGGCTCGCTCCGAGGCGTCACTTGAGCCAATGGAAGGCCGGCAGGACTTGCGCCCGGGCGGGGCTGCGGGGCATCGTCGGAGCATGATTCGCGCCCCGAGGTTCTCTATGTCCTTCACTCTCTCTCCGGCCTATCTCTGGCCGATTCTTCTGCTCCTGTTTTCCAACGTCTTCATGACCTTCGCCTGGTATGGGCATCTGAAATACACGTCGTCACCGCTCTACATGGCGATCGTGGCAAGCTGGGGCATTGCCTTCTTCGAATATTGCCTGGCGGTGCCGGCCAACCGCATCGGCCATCAGGTCTATTCCGCCGCACAGCTGAAGACGATGCAGGAGGTGATCACGCTTCTGGTCTTTGCCGCCTTCTCAGTTTTCTGGCTGAAGGAGTCGATCGGCTGGAACCATCTGGTCGGTTTCGCCCTGATCGCCTTAGGCGCCTCGTTCATCTTCAAGGGCTAAGAGGCGTCCGGCCGCTGTAGCGGTTAAGACCGCTGCAAACAAAAAGGCAGGGCCCAAGCCCTGCCTTTTGCATTGTTAACGGTCTGCAGCGCGTCGCGCTGGCGTCAGACCATGGCTGCCACGGCCGGCGCGACGTGCGGCCAGACCTCGACCCAGCCGCGATAGATCATGTCGAGCGCGACATAGAGGATGATTGCGAGGCCGATATAGGCGATCCAGTGATAACGGTTGAGCAGCCGGGCGATGAAACCGGCTGCCACGCCCATCATCGCAATCGAAAGCGCAAGGCCGATAACCAGAATCGTCGGATGTTCGCGGGCGGCGCCTGCGACGGCCAGCACGTTGTCGAGCGACATCGAGATGTCGGCGATGACGATCTGGATGGCCGCCTGCATGAAGGTCTTCTGGGGCGCGTTGCTGGCAGCGCCGCCTTCGCCTGCCGCGTTAGCTGCCTGCTGCTCGCGGATTTCGCGCCACATCTTCCAGCAGACCCACAGCAGCAAAATGCCACCGGCGAGCAAAAGGCCGATGATTTCCAGGAGCTGGACCGTGACGCTGGCGAGCGCGATGCGCAGCACGGTTGCCGCGATGATGCCGACGAGGATGACCTTCTTGCGCTGCTCCGTCGGCAGCCCGGCCGCGGCAAGGCCGATGACGACGGCGTTGTCGCCGGCGAGAACGAGGTCGATGACGATGACTTGCAGAAGCGCTGCCAGACCGGCGGCGGTAAAGATTTCCATGATGCGACAGTCCCCCGACGTGCCATGATGCGAGATTCAAATATGTCTAACGGATAAAGCATCGCCTCGCCTCGGGATCAAGGGGCGAGGTGCACCCCCAGGCGGAAAACCTCCGCAGACGATCCGATCGACGGTCTCAATCCAGCAGGTCGAAGGCCCGATACATCCAGAGAAGCTGATAGGCGACCGCAGCGACAACGAAGGCGGCATGGAAGCGCCGATTCGCCGTCCAGGCGGCGGCGATACAGAAGAGGATATAGGCGGTGTTGCGGGCGGGGTATTCGAGACCGTAGGAGGCAAAATACTGCTTGCCCTTCAGCGCGGTGTCGACGAGGTCGACGGCAAAGGCAAGCGCGAGGAAACCGAAGAACCAGGCACGGCGCGACATGAAATAGTGTTCGTAGTCGCTATAGTCCTCGAGCGTCGTCGGGAACAGCATCACGCAGAGGAAGAAGAAGACGCAGCAATAGAGGATGACGAACAGGTAGACACTGACGTCGATCACGGCGAGCGAATGCAGGTGGAACTCCCACCACCAGAAATGCACGAGGAACACGAACATGAACAGGACCCAGCCGAGGTGGATCCAATAGACGCGCGTCTTGCCGGGGTGCTGCACGAAAAGCGCCAGTCCGCTGAGCAGTCTCGCCAGGCTCAGGCTGACGACCATGCCCATGACGGTGCGGATATGCGGGAAGATTTCCGGGTTGGTCGGAACCTGATCCACGGCCGCCGCTCCTATTCCTCCGCCGGCACCGGCTTGGGCTTGCCGTTTTCGTCGAGCGCGACCATGACGAAGATCGCATCCGTCACTTTTTCCATGCGATGCGAAGAGAGATAGCGCTGGGCCCAGGCCTCGACCTTGAGCGTCATCGAGGTGCGGCCGACCTTGACGACATCGGTATAGATGCAGAGCGTGTCGCCGATCTTGACCGGAAGCGCGAAGGCCATCTCCTTGACTGCCGCGGTAACCACACGGCCGCGAGCGCGCTCGGCCGCACGGATACCGCAGGAAAGGTCCATCTGTGCCATCACCCAGCCGCCGAAGATATCGCCGGCCGCATTGGCGTCGCCGGGCATGGCGAGCGTGCGCAAGGTCAGCTCGCCGGTCGGTTTGGTCTGTTCGGTCATGCGGCCTGTCTCCCTGTTGGATGAAAGATGTAACCCGACCGCGCTTGCCGAGGGAAGGCCCGCCGCCGCACAAATGCGAGCAGCATCCCACCGTGCCGTCGCCTTAGACTTTCGAAGGGGTGCTTGAGAAATGTGAAATTTAGGGATCGGTTGTTAGGGGCTTTGCAAAGACCTTTCCTTATCCTGCAGGCTCTTGGAGTGCGGCCGGCCATGCCAGCTGCGGCCAGGTTGCGAAGGGGCGGCGCCGGGAGCGCCGAAGGGGCAGGGGATTGGCAATGAAGAAATTCAGGATCTCGGCGCGTCTCTACGCGCTGGTGGCATTTGCGCTTTTGACCATGGCAGCAGCGCTGACATTCGGTCTGTTTCAGGCGCAGGACAAGCTCGTTGGCGAGCGCAAGGCGATGCTCGCGGCAATGGACGAGAACGCTATCGCGGTGTTCGACGCCTATCACAAGCAGGAGGTGGCCGGCACGCTTTCGCGTGAGGAGGCGCAGAAGCGCGCGCTCGAGGCGATCAAGGCGATGCGCTACCAGGGCAACGGCTATTTCTGGGTCAACGACATGCATCCGACCATGGTGATGCATCCGATCAAACCGGAGCTCGACGGCAAGGACCTCACTGAAAACAAGGATCCGAACGGCAAGCACCTCTTCGTCGAGTTCGTCAAGACCGTCGAAAAGAGCGGCCAGGGCTTCGTCGACTACTACTGGCCGAAGCCGGGCGCTGACGCGCCGGTGCTGAAATATTCGCACGTTGCCGGCTTCAAGCCCTGGGGCTGGGTGGTCGGTACCGGCGTCTATGCCGACGATCTGGCGGCGATGTTCCGCGAACGCGCCTGGCAGGTCGCAGGCATCCTCGCCGCCGCTGCACTCGCCATTCTGATGGCGGCGCTTGCGATCGTGCGCAGCGTCGTGAAGCCGGTCGAGAAGCTGAAGGCCTCGATGCGGGCGATCGCCGATGAGGATCTTTCGTCCGAGGTGCCGGAGACGGACCGCGGCGACGAGATCGGCCAGATGGCCAAGGTGCTGGTGGTGCTGCGCGATTCCGTTCGCGAACGGCTGGAACTGCGTTCACGCGAGGCCGAGCAGCAGGAGCGGCTTAGTTCCGAGCGGCGCGGCAACGAGCAGCGCCAGCGGGCAACGGCGGAAGCGCAAGCGGATGCGATGGAGACCGTCGGTGCCGCGCTCGAGCTCTTGGCAAGCGGCGACCTTACCGCCGAGATCGGCCATATCGCGCCGGAATACGGCAAGCTGAGAGAGGACTTCAATACGGCCGTTGCCGCGCTTCGCGATGTCATCGGCTCCATCTCGCACTCGACCGAGATCGTCACCGCCAGCGCCGGCGACATTTCGGAAGCGGCGAACAATCTCTCGCGCCGGACGGAGCAGCAGGCAGCGGCCCTCGAAGAGACGGCGGCAGCACTTGACGAGATCACTTCGACGGTCCGCCACGCTTCCGAGCGGGCGAACGAGGCGCGCGACATGGTCAACGAGACCAAGGCGAGCGCTGCCAAGTCCGGCGGCATCGTGCGCAATGCCATCGACGCCATGGGGCGGATCGAAGGCTCGTCCGGCCGGATCGGCCAGATCATCGGGGTGATCGACGAGATCGCCTTCCAGACGAACCTGCTGGCGCTCAACGCCGGCGTCGAGGCAGCGCGCGCCGGCGAGGCCGGCCGTGGCTTTGCCGTCGTCGCGCAGGAGGTGCGTGAACTGGCGCAGCGCTCGGCGGGTGCCGCCAAGGAGATCAAGGAACTGATCGGCGCCTCGGTGCGCGAGGTCGGTGCCGGTGTCCAGCTGGTCCGGTCGACCGGCGAAGCGCTGACGGAGATCGAGACGCTGGTCAATCGGGTCAACGAACAGGTGGCCTCCATCGCGACCGCAGCACGGGAACAGGCGACCGGTTTGCAGGAGGTCAATGTCGCCGTCAACAGCATGGACCAAATGACCCAGCAGAACGCCGCGATGGTCGAGGAAACGACTGCCGCAAGCCAGACGCTGGCTGCAGAGAGCCGGGAACTGAAGTCGTTGCTGACAAAGTTCCGGCTGCAGTCCTCGGCAACGCATTCGGCTTACGGCCGCGCCGCCTGATCGCTATAGTCTGGAATTGCACAAGGCCGGCGTGGCATTGCCACGCCGGCCTTGTGCGCTGAAAAGAAGAAATGTCGCGCGGCTGCAACCGAGCTCCACATCGATCCGTGAGCCGGGCATGCCCCCGCCACCTGCGCCCGTGATTGCCGTGCAAAGCAGGCCGCACAGTCTTGACCTTAGGATCGCTGCGGATAGATACGCGAGATGCGGGAGGTGGTTGATGGGGCGTCGCTCCGGTTGCTGACCGTTGCTTTAGAGGGGACATCCATGGCACTTCTCAAACTTCTTCTGACGCGCCCGATCGCCGTGCTGATGCTGGCGCTCGGCTTCCTCTCCGCCTGTACGGTGGTCGTCGACGAGCCGCGTCCAGGCCCGAGGCCGACCCGCCCGCCGGTCTGCACGATGGAATATGCGCCCGTGTGCGGCGAGCGTGGCAATCGCATGCGCACCTTCCCGAATTCCTGCCAGGCAAGGGCCGACGGTTTCAATGTGATCCACCGTGGCGAATGCCGTCCGGACTATCGCCCGCCGGATCGTGAACCGCAGGCCTGCACCATGGAGTACAATCCGGTGTGCGGCCAGCGCGGACGGCGCACGCAGACCTTCTCGAACGCCTGCCAGGCGCGCTCGGAGGGCTTCCAGGTGATCGGCCGCGGCGAATGCCGTCGCGACGATGACCGTCCCTCCGAAGGCCAGTTCTGCACCCGCGAATTCGCGCCGGTCTGCGGCCAGCGCGGCGGCCGCGTGCAAACCTTCTCGAACGCCTGCGAGGCTGGCGGTGCTGGCTTCCGGGTCGTGCATCGCGGCGAGTGCCGCTGATATCCAGCGAATCCGTAGCTGAAAACTTGAAGCCCGCGTCTGACGAAGACGCGGGCTTCTTGCTATCGGCGGTCAGTCGCAACGGCAAGCACCCGCACCCTTGATCGCGGGTATCGGACGCAAGGCTTCGTTTACCGTATTTGAATAAAATGCCCCCGAAATCAGGTCTTTCGACAGCTGTGCCCGGTTTGCGACACAGGCGAAAGGCAGCAATTCGAAGTGCTGCAGCGATCCTTGCGTGCCTCTGGGTACGCCGTTGCGGGGGCGGTGGGGTGATGAGTGGTGGTCTGCTGACCGCCCGAAGGAAGGCGCAGTCCGGTATGGCGTATGTTACTCGTCTCCATCGCCCGCTGACGGCACTCGTTCTGACACTATCGCTTGTCGCCTGTTCGACCGACGACGCGCTTTCGCCGCCGGGCCGCATCGATGGCGGCTCCCGGGTCGGTTCGATCGGGCCCGTGCCGGTCGACGCGGTGCCGCAAGACGAGGTGGCGGCCTATCCCGCTGCAACATCGGCTTCGACGGGCAACGGCAATCCGGACTATGTTGCACCGGCGCAGGCGGCGCCTCAACAAACGCGGCGCTCGCTGCCGATGATCGATAGCGACGAGGCGGTCTCCTCCGGTGCGCAGCCGGCGAATGCGGGTTCCACGGCCATTCCCGATGAAGGCGTCAACATGGATGCCATGCTCGGCGTCGAGCAGCCGGTCGTCGGCCTGGCGCAAGAGCAGAGCAACGAGATCGCCGAGGGCAATGCCAGCCAGCCGGTCGTCGACGGCATCGGCGAAGACAATGTGCGCCAGCTCGGCGGGGCGTCCGGGGCTGCGCCTGCGGACGAGGCGAACCTTGGCTACGATCCGGACCTGCCGCCGCTTTCTCCCGAGAAGGCTGCAGCCGAAGATGCGCAGCGTGCACGCGCCATGGAAGAGCGACGCGCCATTCAGCGGACCCAGGAGCCGGAGCAGGTCGCCTTCCTGCCGCGCGTGCGCAATCCGATGTCGGCGCCCGACTACACCGGCGAAATGCCGGCTTCCGAGATTGCCTGCCGCCAGCGCCTGAAGAAACTCGGCGTGGTGTTCCGTGATATTCCGCGCATCAGCAACGGGCCGTCCTGCGGCATCGACTACCCGATCGAGCTCAGCGGTCTCTCCGGCGGTATTGGCGTGAAGCCGGCGGTCAAGCTCAATTGCGAGGTGACGGAAGCCTTCGCCAAGTGGGTGAAGTACGAACTCGCGCCGTCGTCCCGCTACCGCTACTGGTCGGGCGTCAAGACGATCAAGCCGCTCGGCGGCTATTCCTGCCGCACGATGAATTCCCGCCGCGGCAATCCGATGTCCGAACATGCGCACGGCAACGCCATCGATGTCGGCAAGTTCGTCTTGAAGAACGGCAAGGAAATCGATGTCCGCAAGAAGGGCTTCTTCGCGTTTCGCGAACGCGGCCTCCTGAAGGCTGTGCGCTCCGATAGCTGCAAATATTTCAACACCGTGCTCGGGCCGGGCAGCGACCCGTTCCACAAGGACCATTTCCACTTCGATCTGAGAACCCGCAAGACCGGCTACCGTCACTGCGACTGACGTGGGGTCCGGGACCTTCCTGCTGGCGGCTGCGAAAATGGCATGCGGCAAAAAAAGAGGCCGGCGGGGAGGCCGGCCCAACAACCGGAGCAAAAGGGGGAGTCTCCGGCGTGCAAATCACGAGCGCAAATCAAAAGGGCGATATCGCGCCGCGCGAGCAAATTGCTCGAAGACCATCACCGTTTCGTGACAAGGGAACGGGATTGGTGACGATTCATTCGCAGATCTTTCGCCGGATAACGGATGATGCCTGCATTTGCCCCGGCGCTTAGCCTCCGTCGAAACGCGGTTTCGGGCCTTCGGGCCGGGGGGGCCGAAGTGTCGTCGCTGGCTCGTATTTGCGTTTACTATACCAGAAGTTTTACTGCTGCCTGAGATAGTCCGGGCGGTTGCCCCAAATATGGCGTTTTCATCCCTGTTGCGGTCTCGTTGTAACGATCTGAATTTTCTATATGATTTGACAGTCAACGGACAGGCTAGGGGCGCTAGGGCTGATCGCGCTGTCTTGTTTCGTCTGGTTTATTAATAAGTAATACGATAATATATTACTTCGTATAACAATCACGGATAGTAGTCGGCAAACCGCAGCAAGCATTGGGGCTCCACTCACTCCTAGGGCAACGACAGGAGGAAGTTATGGGAACTGTTATGCAATTTCCGGGGGTGCGCACGGATATGGCCGTGCACGCTGCCGAAGTTTCGAAAATACTGAGAACTCTCGCCAATCGAAATCGTCTGTTGATCGTGAGTGCTTTGCTGGAGGGTGAGCACTCGGTGGCGGCACTCGAAGAGAGCCTGAGCATTCGCCAGCCGACCCTCTCGCAGCAATTGACGGTGTTGCGTGATGCCGGCATTGTCTCGACCCGTCGGCAGGCCAAGCAAGTGTTCTATCGGCTTAGTCACGACAAGGTGGCGCGTCTGGTTGGCGCGCTCTATCAGATCTTCTGTCGGGATGGTTCCAAAACATGAATGAATACGAGAATGCGCTGGCGGGTGGGCTGTTGATTGGCCTTTCGGCAGCGATCCTGATGGTGGCCAATGGCCGGGTGGCCGGGATCAGCGGTATCGTCGGACGTCTGCTGCAGGGCGCGCAGGTTCCTACCGGCATGTTGTTTGTTTTGGGACTGATGGCGGGGCCGCTGCTTTTTCGCCTCGTCGTTGGCGCCTGGCCGGTGGTGACGGTCACAACCTCTTGGCCGCTTCTGGTGGCTGGCGGGCTGCTGGTCGGCTTCGGGTCCCGCATGGGCTCCGGCTGCACCAGCGGCCACGGCGTCGTCGGTCTTGCAAGGCTGTCGCGACGTTCGATTGCGGCGGTTGCGACCTTCATGACCGCGGCGATCGTCACGGTCTTTGTCATGGGCTTGCTTGCATGAACGGCGTCTTCTTCCGCCTCGCGGCGACGCTCGTCTCCGGCCTCGTGTTCGGTTTTGGCCTTTCGCTGTCCGGCATGCTCGATCCTGCACGCGTGCGGGCGTTTCTGGATATCACCGGCAACTGGAACCCGAGCCTTGCCTTCGTGCTCGGCGGCGCTGTCTTTGTTTCCGCGCTTGGTGTCTTGCTGACGCGCCAGCTTACGCGTCCTTTGTTCGACGAAACCTACCATTTGCCGGACAATCAGGTCATCGACAGGCGACTGATTGTCGCCGCGTCAATCTTCGGCGTCGGCTGGGGGCTGGTGGGGCTTTGCCCGGGCCCGGCGCTCGCTTCGCTGTCGCTCGGTTTGCCGCCGACGATCCTTTTCGTCGCGGCGATGGTTGCGGGCATGCTCATCCATGACCGGCTGGTGGCGCGCAAACCTTCGCAAATGAGCGGCGGCGCGGGGACGGAGGCTCGCCTGTCGCAGCCGCATTGACAAAGCGTCACCTTGTTTTTTCCATCCGGTAGGCTGCAAATCGCAATCAATTGTCCCATATAGGCGAAACCTGCCGACTTTGCCCCCCGCATCCGGATCTGCTTCATGGCGCCTATCGTTTCCGTTTCCAATCTGTCGAAGACCTATGCCTCCGGCTTTCAGGCGCTGAAGGGCGTCAGCCTCGATATCGAGGAAGGCGAGATCCTGGCGCTGCTCGGGCCGAACGGCGCCGGCAAGACGACGCTGATCTCGATCATCTGCGGCATCGTCAATCCGAGCGGCGGAACGGTGACGGTCGGCGGCAATGACGTGGTGCGCGAGTTTCGCGAGACGCGCGCGATGATCGGGCTCGTGCCCCAGGAACTGACCACTGACGCCTTCGAAACCGTGTGGAACACGGTCTCCTTCTCCCGCGGCCTGCACGGCAAGAAGCCGAACCCCGCCCATATCGAGAAGGTGCTGAAGGACCTGTCGCTCTGGGACAAAAAGGACAACATGCTGCGCGAACTCTCCGGCGGCATGAAACGGCGCGTGCTGATCGCCAAGGCGCTGTCGCACGAACCGCGGGTGCTTTTCCTCGACGAACCGACGGCCGGCGTCGACGTCAACCTGCGCAAGAGCATGTGGGAGGTTGTCGAGCGGCTGCGCGCTTCCGGCGTCACCATCATCCTGACGACGCATTACATCGAAGAGGCGGAGGAAATCGCCGACCGCATCGGCGTCATCAACGGCGGCAAGATCCTGCTGGTCGAGGACAAGGCGGCACTGATGTCGAAGCTCGGGCGCAAGCAGTTGCGGGTCGATCTCGCCAATCCACTGGATGGCGTTCCCGAAACGCTGTCGAGCTACAATCTGACGCTCGAGGGTGATGGTCACTGTCTGATCTACGATTACGACACGAGCGCCGAACGCACCGGCATTACCACTCTGCTGGCGGCCTTGGCCGAAGCCGGTATCCGGCTCAAGGACATTTCCACGCGGCAGAGCTCGCTGGAAGACATCTTCGTCGAAATCGTGGGGGCAGGGCGATGAATATCGAAGCGATCAAGTCGATCTATTTCTTCGAGATGGCGCGTACCCGCCGCACCCTGTTGCAGAGCGTGGTGTCGCCAGTCATCTCCACTTCTCTCTATTTCATCGTCTTCGGCGCCGCGATCGGCGGACGCATCCAGGAGATCGACGGCGTTTCCTACGGCGCGTTCATCACGCCGGGCCTGATGATGCTGACGCTCTTGACGCAGTGCATCGGCAACGGCTCCTTCGGCATCTATTTCCCGAAATTCACCGGCACGATCTATGAGGTTCTGTCCTCGCCGGTCTCCATGGTCGAGATCGTGCTCGGCTATGTCGGCGCGGCGGCGACCAAGGGGCTGATGATCGGGACGATCATCCTTTTGACGGCCTCGCTGTTCGTCGACCTGACGATCGCGCATCCGTTCGTGATGGTGTTCTTCTTCGTGTTGACGGCCATTTCCTTCAGCCTGTTCGGCTTCATTATCGGCATCTGGGCCAAGGACTTCGAGCAGCTGAACCTGATCCCGATGCTGGTGATCCCGCCGCTCGTCTTCCTCGGCGGCAGCTTCTATTCGGTGAAGATGCTGCCACCCTTCTGGCAGGCGGTCAGTCACTTCAATCCGGTGCTCTATCTGATCAGCGGTTTCCGCTGGAGCTTCTTCGAGGTTTCCGACGTCAACCCGATCTTCAGCGCCGTGATCATCCTCGCCTTCCTGACGGCCAGCATGTCGATCCTCGCCTGGATCTTCCGCACCGGCTACCGGCTCAGAAACTGACGGCAGGCGCCGCTGCGGTTTGTTCTGACGCCTGTGGCTCAGTCGCGCAGGCGCAGCTCGTCGGTGCGCATCTGCAGCATCTCCAGCGTCGACAGGAAACTCATGCCGAGCAGGCTCTGGTCGAGCCGCCCCTTGGCGGCCACGGTCGCGCCGATGTTGCGCCGGGTGATCGGGCCGACGGAGATTTCCTGGAGCATGACGGGTGCCGCCTGCGCCCGGCCGTTCGCCGTCATGACGGTGACGATGTAGCTGAGGTTTTCCGGATCAAGGCCGATCCGCTCGGCATCCTCGTAGGTCAGCGCGATGCTGCTGGCGCCGGTATCGACCAGCATGTTGATGTCCTTGCCGTTGACCGTCACGCCGGTTTCGAAATGGCCGTTCAGCATCTTGTGCAGCACCACTTCCTGCTGGCCCTCGCTGTCGGTGATCACGGTCGCGCGGCCGGGGACGAGGCCGGCGAGCAGGCGATTGCCGAAGCCATGCAATTCGAAGCGGTAGACATAGGCCGAGACGAGGGCGAGCGTGATGAGGAGCCAGATGGCGACCTGGCGCAGCCCTTCGCCGAAACGGCGGCGGCTTTGCAGGACCCCGGCGCCGATCAGCGTGGCGATCGCACCCAACGAGACCAGCCGGCCGAAATCGTCGTTGGCAAGGCCCATGGTGCGGCCGGCATCGTGGTTGACGATCAGCAGGATGAGCCCAATGGCCAGGATCGAGAGCAGGATGGCGAGACGGGTCATGCTTCTCCGCGTTCCCTCGCCATGCGGCTGCGGCGCGTTTCGCGCCGAGGCTTGCGTTCGACCGTCTCTAGCCGGTCGGGCAGCGTGGTCATGATCGCCCGGCGTTCGGCGTCGGTGTAGAGCGTCCAGCGGCCTATCTCGTCACGCGTGCGGCCGCAGCCGAAACAATAGCCGGTGTTGTCATCGATGGAACAGACGAGAATGCAGGGAGATTCCATGGCGTTGCCCAGTTTTTCCCGGAATATATCGATCTTTCAAACCGTCAGCGCAAGGGCGCCGAGCACTGCGATTTCCGTGAGCTGCTGCGTGGCACCGATCGTGTCACCCGTATGTCCCCCGATCTTGGCGGCTGCGAGCCGGCCGAAGCCTTTGACAGTGGCAAGGAAGGCGAGGAGTGTTGCGATCAGGCCGAAGGCCGGTACCTTGGCGAAATAGAAGAGCAGCATTGCGGCGAGAAGACCAAAGCCGAGGGCGAAGCGGCCAGCTCCCGGCTCCGGTACGCCGGCGGAAGCTGCAACACCGCCACTGCGTGCCGGCGGCAGGCTGGACCAGTGCCAGACCATGGCGGCGCGGCTGAGCGCTGCAGCACCAAGGATCACCATGCCGGCGCCAAGCGGCGTGAACAGCGGCAGGATGGAGGCGAACGCCGAGACGCGCAGGCCAAAGGAGAGAATGAGCGCGACGGCGCCATAGGTACCGATGCGGCTGTCCTTCATGATCGCGAGCGCCGCGTCGCGGTCGCGTCCACCGCCGAAGCCGTCGGCCGTGTCGCCGAGTCCGTCCTCGTGCAGTGCGCCGGTCAGCAGCGCCTGGATGGCGACGACGACGAAGGCGGCAAAAAGCGAACTCACATGCAGCGCGATCATCGCGCTGGCAGCGGCTGCGGAGGGCAGGACGATCACGATGCCGGCGAGCGGGAAGGCGCGCACGGCCCGGTCCAGCCGTCCGTCATATCCGACGAAGTGGCGTCCCGGCATGGGAATGCGGCTCAGGAAGCCGATCGAGCGCGCCACGTCGTCACAGAAATCGCCCAGAAAGCCCATGGCTCCTCCAAAGATCCGGCCCTCAGCCGCAATCGCAGATGTCACCGCCGCCCGCAAGTGAGAGCAGGGTGAGCATGCAAAACGCCGTGCGTCGAATCGTCCGTCCCGTGACGGATCATGCTCCGGCGACGCCGATTGGCGCAAATGCCGTTGCCCGAATATTCGACGCCCTCTATGAGGAGCGTAGATTCACGATATGCAAGGATTCCCAGCATGAGTGCCAGCGGTCTGCCGTTTGATGATTTCCGCGAATTGTTGCGTAACCTGCCGGGGCCGGATGCGGCAGCGCTGGTCGCGGCGCGCGAGCGGGACGCACAGCTGACGAAGCCGCCGGGCGCGCTCGGACGTCTCGAAGAGATCGCCTTCTGGCTCGCCGCCTGGACCGGCAAGGCGCCGGCGGTCAACCGGCCGCTGGTGGCGATCTTCGCCGGCAATCACGGCGTCACCCGTCAGGGCGTCACCCCGTTCCCGTCGTCCGTTACCGCCCAGATGGTCGAGAATTTCGCCGCCGGTGGTGCTGCGATCAACCAGATCTGCGTCAGCCACGACCTCGGCCTCAAGGTCTTCGACCTGGCGCTCGAATATCCGACCGGCGACATCACCGAGGAAGCGGCACTTTCGGAGCGGGATTGCGCGGCCACAATGGCTTTCGGCATGGAGGCGATCGCCGGCGGCACGGATCTGCTGTGCATCGGCGAGATGGGCATCGGTAACACCACCATTGCGGCGGCGATCAATCTTGGCCTCTACGGTGGCACCGCCGAGGAATGGGTCGGTCCGGGTACCGGTTCCGAAGGCGAGGTACTGAAGCGCAAGATCGCCGCTGTCGAGAAGGCGGTGGCGCTGCATCGCGATCACCTTTCCGATCCGCTCGAGCTGATGCGCCGCCTCGGTGGTCGCGAGATCGCGGCGATGGCGGGCGCGATCCTCGCAGCCCGCGTGCAGAAGGTGCCCGTCATCATCGATGGCTACGTGGCGACTGCGGCAGCGGCAATCCTGAAGGCGGCCAATCCGTCAGCCCTCGACCACTGCCTGATCGGCCACGTCTCGGGCGAACCGGGCCATATCCGCGCGATCGAGAAGCTCGGCAAGACGCCGCTGCTGGCGCTCGGCATGCGGCTGGGCGAGGGCACGGGTGCGGCCCTTGCCGCCGGCATCGTCAAGGCGGCGGCCGCCTGCCACAGCGGCATGGCGACCTTCGCGCAGGCTGGCGTCAGCAACAAGGAATAATCAAGATACGGCCGGCTTTCACGGCAAAGCCGGCCGATTGCTGTCCAAAGCCTGTCGCGGGCGCTATTCCCGCGTGTGGCGGGCCTTGATGGCCGCGTGCTTCTCGCCTATCCAAAGCGCACATGCAGCCCTAACTATTGTCTGACAGCGCCGCGCGTCTCGTCAGACGCGCAAAGGTCGCTGCAGCACTTTGAAGTGCTGCATGTTTTCATCCTTAAGTCGGATGGAATTTAAGGAAACATGCAGCAGACGCCTGCAACCGGCAAACGCCTTGCATTCGCCTCATTCACGATGTCGAAGCAAGCGCAGTTTCAAGCCTTGTCGAGAAGAAATGGACGCCAAGAACACCACGCACCGCATTGGACAGACGAGTCCCGTCGAGAAGCAGACCGGCATTCGGCATCTCTTCGCTGCCGCCAGCTATTCGCTGGGCGGCGCGAAACGGCTGATCAGCGAGGCTGCTTTCCGCCATGAGCTGATCGCTTTCGGCATCGCCATGGTTGCCTTCGCCATCGTCGGCGCGACCTTTTTCCAGTTCGTGGCGATGGCGATCCTGTTCCTGCTGATGATGGCCTTCGAGGCGATCAACACGGCGATCGAGGAAATCGTCGATCGGGTCTCGCCGGAAATCTCGGAAATGGGCAAGAACGCCAAGGATCTCGGCTCCTTCGCCTGCCTCTGCCTGATCATCGCCAACGGCGTCTATGCCGGCTACGTCGTGATCTTCGACGGTTTCATGAACTGATCCGTTACCGCCGATCGTTCGGCGCGATCCGATAGAGCACGTGCGGGCGCAGCGGGTTGCCCTCTGGCACCGTCACGTCATCGAAATCCTCCGCCGGATCCGAGCGCATGCCGAGCTTTTCCATAAGCGCGCGTGATGGTTCGTTGATGCGCGAGGTATAGCCGATAACCTCGGCAAGCGCGAGCGCCGACCAGGCATGGTGCAGACAGGCGCTTGCCGCTTCGAGCGCATATCCTTGCCGCCAGTAGGGGCGGGCGAGGATCCAGCCGATTTCGACATGCGGGCCACCGGGGATTTCGTCTCCGGCATGCGAAAGGCCGAGACCGCCGATGAGCGCTCCGTCAGCCTTGCGCTCGACGGCCACAAAGCCGAAGCCGTGTCTGCGCAGGTGCCGGTCGCAGTCGGCGATCATCGCCGCGGTATCCTCTCGCGTCAGAATGTCAGGAAAATAGTAGCGGCGCACGTCCGGATCGGCATTGGCGACGGCAAAGGGCGCGACGTCGCGCTGCTCCCAGGGCCGAAGCCTCAAGCGTTGCGTTTCGATGAACATGGATCAGGCGAAACTCTTGCGACGACGGATCGGGGCTGCCACGTCCTCGACTGCCGGCAGGCTCTCGAGCACGCGGCGGGCCGGCAGGATGGCGATCGCCTCGGTGCCTTCCCGAAGCTTGGAGCGCAGGATGAATTCGCCATTGTGCTTGGCGAGAATGGCCTGGACGATGGGCAGGCCGAGGCCGGTGCCCTGCTCGGCGCTCTTGATGGCGATCGAGCCCTGACCGAAGGCCGACAGAACGATCGGGATTTCCTCTTCCGGGATGCCCGGACCGTTGTCCTTGATCGAGAGATATTGTCCGCCGCCGGCCGTCCAGCCGACCTTGAAGGTGACTTCGCCGCCCGAATTGGTGAATTTCACGGCGTTGGACAGCAGATTGAGGATGACCTGCCGCATTGCCTTCTCGTCGACCCAGACCGAGGGCATGCCAAGTTCGAACTGCGAGTGGATGGTAATGTTCTTGGCGCGCGCCCTCAGTTGCACCATGCCGACGCAGTCCTCGGCGATCTCGACGAGGCTGACCGCATCCTCGTTCAGGTCGTAGCGGCCTGCTTCGATGCGCGACAGGTCGAGGATCTCGTTGATCAGGTTCAGCAGATGCTCGCCGGAACGATGGATATCGTTGGTGTATTCCTTGTAGGTCGGGTTGCTGAGCGGACCCAGAACCTCCGTCGACATGACCTCGGAGAAGCCGAGAATGGCATTCAGCGGCGTGCGCAATTCATGCGACATGGAGGCCAGGAAGCGCGACTTGGCGAGGTTCGCTTCCTCCGCCCGACGCCGTGCCTCGTCCGACATCGATTTTGCCACTTCGAGCTCGGCGATCAGGTCATCCTTCTCCGATTGAACCGAGAGGATGTGGACATTGGCACGGTTCATGCGATCGGTCATGAACACGAGGAAGAGCAGCGCCAGCGAGATGATGCCCGTGAGGCCGATATAGATCGGATTGCCAGTCGTCAGCGAGACAAAGGCCAGTGCGGCGACCACGGGCGTGAAGGTGCAGAGCAGGGCATTGCGCAGCAGGAACGTGCCCATGGCAGTGGCCGCAAGCGCGAAAAGCAGGGCAGTGCCCTCGAAGAAACCGAAGCGGACATCACCGCACGACGCGCAATCCTGCGCAACGAAGGCTGCCCAGCAGAGGCCAATCAACAGCTGGCCGAGCAGGAAGCGCCGGCGCCAGACCGGGACCTTTTCGGCAACGATGTCCTTCTTGCACGCCTTCCTCGCTAGCACCAGCGTCACCGCATGCGCCGAAAGGGTCATGACGGCCCAGACGATGATGCTGAGATTGCCGGAGAGATAGACCCCGACGGCGGCAATCAGGGCGACGAGCACCGGTATGGCGATGGCGCCGTGCAGGGCCGAATCGATGTAAAGATTGAGCATTTCGCGCTCGAAGCCCGAAGGCACGGACGAGCCCGTTTGCAGCCGCTCTCGCGTCGCGCGAACCGTCCTCGAAACGGCCTTGTTTCGATGGTTTCGCGACTTGTCGACAATGATCTTATCTGTCGAGGTGCTGGCAGCGATACTCATGCTCTTATGCGAAGGTTATGGTTTCCTTGCAGTCTAGTGAGCAATCCTTAAGAAGTTGCTGCCGTGTGTGAAGGATTCGACAACCATTATGGCGCGGTGGTGTCCTTGGCCAAAAGTTGAGAGCCGGCACATGAGATTCCGCCTCTAAGTTTTTGGAATCGTCGATGTTTGTGATGCGGTCCCGGTTCGATCAGGGAGCGCGCGTAGCGATAAAGGTGCAGGAAACGTGAAATCAGGCCGGGCGAGATACCGCTTCACCGGCGGGCGAGGCGGAGGGTCTTCGGGCCGGTCGCGATCGGCCGGTCGTGGCGGCATGCTCGGCGGATGGATCATTCTTCTGTTGCTTTCGATCGTTGCCTACTACGCCGACAAGCTGCCCGTGGGGGAGCGTGCGGCGACCGGGGAGGCGCGTGGAGCGGCGTCGGCGAGCGACGGCGACAGTCTTCGCCTTGACGGCAAGCGCATCCGCATCGAGGGGATCGATGCGCCGGAACTCGACCAGAGCTGCGAGCGCGATGGCGAGACCTGGGATTGCGGCCGCCAGGCGCGCGATCGCCTGAGAGCGCTGATTTCCGCCGGCGATGTCCGCTGCCGCTTTCATGGCCGCGATCGGTACGGTCGCGATCTCGGCACATGCGAAGCGGGCGGGCGGGACATTGGCCGTGAGATGGTGCTCTCCGGCTATGCGGTCAGCTACGGGCGCTATCAAGCGGAAGAGGCGCGGGCAGAGAAAGAGCGGCGCGGCATCTGGGTCGGCACGTTCACGACCCCGCAGGAATGGCGCCGCACGAATGACCATCCGGACGAGGGGCCGCATCTGGTCGATGGTTGGCTCGAGACCATAAGGCGCTGGCTCATGGAGCGGCTGACCGCCTTGTTTGCGGGTATCGGCAATGCCTGAGAACGATGTCCCGGACCTGGAGCGGCTGAGAGCAGAAATTGCCGCCTGCCGCATCTGCCGCGACAGTCCGCTGTGTGGCGACGACGACCGCCTGCCGCATGAGCCGCGACCGGTGGCGGTGATCTCGACCACGGCACGCATCCTGATCGCAGGACAGGCGCCCGGGCTTCGTGTGCATGACAGCGGGTTGCCGTTCAACGATGCATCCGGCGATCGGCTCCGCCAATGGCTGGGGGTGGACCGCGAGAGCTTCTACGATCCGGCGAAATTCGCGATCGTGCCGATGGGCTTCTGCTTTCCCGGTTATGACGCCCATGGCAGCGACCTGCCGCCGCGTCGGGAATGCGCGCCGCTCTGGCGGCAGCGGGTGATGGATCAGATGCCGCAGGTCGAGCTGGTGCTGACGATCGGGCATTATGCGCAGCGCTGGCATATCGGTCCGGAATGCCCGAAATCGATGACGGAGACGGTAAAGGACTGGCGGCGCTACGCGATGCGCAATGCGGATCCCGCCATTCTGCCGCTGCCGCATCCGAGCTGGCGCAACACCGGCTGGCTGAAGCGCAATCCCTGGTTCGAGGCCGATGTTCTGCCGTTCCTGCGGGAGCGGGTTCTTATGCTCACAACCTGAAACAATTTTCTTTATCTTCACCAATTTCGCGCTATAGAGGGAAAAATAATTCGAGAGGGACTTTCATGGACCGCCTAGACCGCAAAATCCTGCGCCTGTTGCAGGAGGATTCCACGCTGGCCGTTGCCGACCTTGCCAAGAAGGTGGGACTTTCGACCACGCCGTGCTGGCGGCGCATCCAGAAGATGGAAGAGGACGGCGTCATCCGCCGCCGTGTCGCCCTTCTCGATCCGGTGAAGATCAACACCAAGGTCACGGTGTTCGTGTCGATCCGCACAAACTCGCACTCGATGGAATGGCTTCGCCGCTTCTCCGAAGTGGTGTCCGAGTTTCCCGAGGTGGTCGAATTCTACCGCATGAGCGGCGACGTCGACTATCTTCTGCGCGTGGTCGTGCCTGACATTGCCGCCTACGACGCGTTCTACAAGCGCATGATTGCCAAGATCGAGATCCGTGACGTCTCTTCTGCCTTCGCCATGGAGCAGATCAAGTACACGACCGAGCTTCCGCTCGATTACATGATGATCGACCAGGCGAAATCCGCCGAGGATTGAGGCGCCTGCGCTAGCGGGCTCAGCTTTGATCGAGACCAAGCCGCGCGAGCACCTTGTCGCTCTTAAGTTCGCGAACCGCGTCCTTGCCCGTCCAGCGGGCGGCGCGGTTTGCGCTTTCGGCCAGGCGCTCTGCGAGCGCCAGTGCAGGACCATGGCAGGCGGAATTGCGCTTGCCGATCTGTCGGAGCGCCCAGTTGACCGCCTTCTTCACGAAGTTCCGCTCGTCGGTTGCGTGCCGCTCGATCAGCGGCAACCAGTTCAGGAGCGTCGCGTCCGGTTCCTTCTTCAGGTGGACCGCAGCGGTCGCAATCATCGCGAAGGCGATGCGCCGGACGAATTCACGTTCGTCGGCCGCGAATTCCGGGATCAGTTCGCGCTCGAAGCGGGCGGCGATGAAAAGGTCGGCAACGGTGTCGACCACTTCCCACGAATTGCAATCGTCGCCCCAGCGGCGCGCCTCTTCCAGCGTCAGTTCTTTCGGGTCGGCGGTAAACGCGGCCAGGATGCGCGCCTCGCGGATGCCGGACTGCCAAAGCTTCAGCGCGCGGCGGTGATCCACCTTCACCTGCCGCGTCACCTTGTGCAGCTCGACATTGGAGAGCCCGAGGGCGGCTTCGGTGACGATGCCGAAGCGCGCCATGCCGGCGAGATTGTCTTCAGAGCCGAGCGACCGCAGGTGAGCGATGATCTCGTCTGCGGTCGAGGACGGGCCGAGGCTCATTTTTCGAGGCGGGCGAGCAACGAGGACGTATCCCAGCGGTTGCCGCCCATTTCCTGGACATCGCCGTAGAACTGGTCGACGAGAGCGGTCACCGGCAGCTTGGCACCGTTGCGGCGGGCCTCCGCCAGCACGATGTCGAGATCCTTGCGCATCCAGTCGACCGCAAAGCCGAAGTCATATTTGCCGGCGTTCATCGTCTTGTGGCGGTTTTCCATCTGCCAGGAGCCGGCAGCACCCTTGGAGATGACGTCCACAACCTTCTCGATGTCGAGCCCGGCCTTCTTGCCGAAGTGGATGCCTTCGGCCAGTCCCTGGACGAGGCCGGCGATGCAGATCTGGTTGATCATCTTGGTGATCTGGCCGGCGCCGGCCGGGCCCATCAGGCCAACCATGCGGGCAAAACCTTCGATGACCGGCTTGGCGCGATCGAAAGCCGGTTCATCGCCGCCGCACATGACGGTCAGTACGCCGTTTTCGGCGCCGGCCTGGCCGCCGGAGACCGGCGCATCGATGAAGTGAGCGTTGCGCGCCTTCGCTGCCGCATAGAGTTCGCGGGCGACTTCGGCCGAAGCGGTGGTGTTGTCGATGAAGACGGCGTCGGCCTTCAGCGTTTCGAAGGCGCCGTCCTTGCCGGTCGTTACCGAGCGCAGGTCGTCGTCATTGCCGACGCAAGAGAAGACGAACTCGGCGCCATCGGCGGCTTCGGCCGGTGTCCGCGCTGCGCGGCCGCCGAACTCGGCCGCCCATTTCTCGGCCTTGGCGAAGGTACGGTTGTAGACCGTCAGCTCGTGTCCGCCGCGGACCTTGAGGTGGCCGGCCATGGGATAGCCCATGACGCCGAGACCGATGAATGCGACCTTTGCCATTTTCCGAATACTCCCATTGCTTTCGCTTTGGTGTAGCCGATGGAACGGGAGCGGAAAAGAGTGCTGTTATGTGGCACAGGCCAGCGGTGGCGTGGCAGTTGCGTACCGCGAACATTCACCAGGCGCCTCAACTGCCGCGAAAACCCACCCGCCGTACATTCTGGTACACATCTGCGCTCGCCAAACACACGCCGTATACATGGAGCCGCTCTAATCCAGCGACGTTGGCCCCGAAGTTGAAGTCCAACGCGCCCTTCCAGGCACAGTTCGCTCAATTGCTAGGTCGTTCAAGAGCCGACTTCCAATCTGGAAAAGGTGTTTGTCAAACACATGCATGGCGGACCGTGAAGGGAAGCACTAGCGTCCGAAAAACCAATGAGGCTGGACTATGGACAAGAGTTTTTACATAGGCGTTCTTGCCGCACTCTTCGCGGCCTTCGCCTTTTCGCTCAACTTCGTTGTGCCTTTCATCATCGGCGACTACTCCACCTTTGATTTTGCTCTTGTCCGTCATGTGGTCTCGGCTCTGGTCGGCCTCTGCATTCTGTTTTCGGATAGAGGGGTGATACAACACCTGACGCTCCGAAACTGGCTTTCAGCAATCTGGCTCGCCTTCATCGGCTACGTCGGCTACTTCCTGACGGTGACAGGAGCTGCCATCTTTGCTGGGCCGGTGATTGCTCCCGCCTTTCTCGGTTTGGTTCCGCTCGTTCTGATGGTGGTCGGCAACCAGCGGCAGGGATCGGTGTCATGGCAATCCCTGACGGGGCCTCTCATGCTGGTGCTGCTCGGTCTTGTTTTCGTCAATGGCACAGCGTTCACGGCAGAGGGACTGGAATCCGTCCGTTCCTTCTGGATCGGTGTTCCGCTGGCGCTTGCGGCGGTGGCATTGTGGGTCTGGTTTGCGATTGCCAATCAGGCCGCATTGGCCGCCCGACCTGAAATGCCCTCTGGAGTGTGGTCCGCGCTTATACTCGTTGGCGGAGGTGTCTTGATGCTGGCCTTCTACCCGGCTGGAGCAGCGATGGGTCTCTTTCAGCTTCCAAAACTCGGTTTTGGGTGGCACGCCGCCGGCTCACTCTATCTTTGGGGTACATCCTTCGCGCTTCTGGCAACCGTATGCGGAGTGTGGGCGTGGAATGTCGCGTCTCGAAGCTTGCCCGTTGCTCTGGCCGCGCAATTGATCGTTTCGGAAACTGCATTTGGGGTCATCGGCGGTCTCGTCGTTCATGCGCGATGGCCGACCGCGATGGAAGCTGCAGGGATCGCGATCCTCATTGGCGGCGTCGTTCTGTCCGTCCGGATTTTCTACGAAAGGCAGTTTTCATTGGGCAAGACGGCGCTGGCGCACCAGTAAGGGCTCCGCGCCCGATCTTTGTCGGCGCCCCCAGTCGCTATGGGCCAAAAGGTGCGACTGGTGGCACCTGTTAGATAGCTCTCGAAAAGAGGGAAGGGCGCAAAGTGGGATGCGCCCTTTTCATGCGGCCATGCCGCGCCGCCTTCAGCGCCGCGGCACCCTATTTTTATCCTTACATAGCAGACGACTTAAGGAAGCTGCAGGTGATCAGGGCTTGAAGCGGGCGACCACCAGATGGCCGGCGATCGGTTCGCCTTCTTCCAGACGCACGGTGATGTCGCCGACTTCGACGATCTCGAAACCTGTGGCGGCGAGACGGTTGCGGAGATAGCTCTCGGCGTGGGCGAAGCGCTGGTGCGGGCCGACCATGAAATCGCGGCCGGCGAAGGTCTCGGTGGGCAGGGTCTCGCTGGAGAAGATCAGGAGGCCCCCGGGCACCATGTTGTCGACGGCGCCGAAGAACAGCGCTTCGAGCGCGCCCATGTAGGGAAGCACGTCGGTCGCAACGATCAGATCAAAGGGCTCGTCGTCGTTGTCGTCGAGATAATCGACCGCTTCGGCGACGTAGAGCGTCTCGTAGAGATCCTTCTCATGCGCGATCTCGACCATGTTTTCCGAGAGGTCGATGCCGGTGATGTCGTCGGCCATATCACGGAGCGCGCCGCCGGTGAGCCCCGTGCCGCAGCCGAGATCGAGCACACGATCGAACGGGCCAAGCTCAAGCGCCTGCAGCCGCTGGCGCACGAGGAGCGGCACGCAGTAGCCGAGCTGGTCGACGAGCACGTTGTCGAACACTTCGGCATGCTGGTCGAAGAGGGTGGCGACATAGGCGTCAGGCGCCTTCACCGGCGTCTCGCCGCGTCCCATCGAGGCCAGGCGCACGGCAGCGCCGCCGTGGTCTTCCGGGTCGAGCGCCAGCACTTCGGCATAGGCATCGGCGGCGGCATCGAACTTGCCGGATTTTTCCAGGGAGAGGGCGCGGTTATAGGCTTCCGCCAGCGCTTCCTCGTCGATTTTCGTGCTCTTCTGGGTCATGGGCGCTTCTTACGTCCGCAGAGGCGCTTTGGCAATCGCCGTCGGCGATCGTTTACCGGAGCGGATTAATCGGTATCCGGACGACAAATAGGTTTTCATTGGCCTTTTGAACGAAAAACGGCGCCCTGCGACGCCGTCGGGATTTATCGGCGAGAGGAAAGGAGTCATCATCGCAAGCATAAGAAAAGACGGGAGGAACGCCGATGTCCGCCGAGCTCGGTCCGCTGATCATCAGTGGGGAGATCAAGGAGCCGAAGGGGCCGCCGCTGCCGCAAACATCCCAAGAGCAGATCAACGCGGTCGTGCATTATTACCGCGGTGAAATGGGCCGCATGGCCGGCTGGCGCGACCGTATCGACCGAACCTCGAACTGGGCTATCACTGTGGTTGCGGCGCTGCTTTCGGTATCGCTGTCGACGCCGACGTCACATCACGGCGTGCTGCTCTTCGCGATGCTGCTGATTACGCTGCTGCTCTTGATCGAGGCGCGGCGTTACCGCTTCTTCGATGTCTATCGCGCCCGCGTGCGGCAGTTGGAACGCGGATACTTCGCGCAAATCCTGGCGCCGGACGGCGCGCCGAACTTCAATTGGGCGGCGGCGATCGCCAAGAGCCTGCGCAAGCCGGCATTTCTGATGACCTATCGCGAGGCGCTCTGTCGGCGGCTGCAGCGCAACTATTGCTGGATGTATCTGATCCTGCTGCTGGCCTGGGCGCTGAAGATCTCCTCGCCGAAGATGTCGGCCAATGGCGAACCCTTCGGGCATGTGCGGTCCTGGACCGATGTCGCCGAGAATGCCGCACTCGGCCCTTTGCCTGGCTGGCCGGTGGTCCTGGGCGTTCTGCTGTTCTATGCGCTTGTCCTTTACGGCTCGCTGCACAGGGAGCCGCGTGAAGGCGAACTGGCGCATGGCGAGGTGCATGTCTGAGAGCGCATCGGCTGCAGCGTCCGCAACGCTGAGCGATCGCGGTTATCAGGGCTTGCCGATCGCAACGCCGGTAGCCTGACCGAAGGCCACCTTAGGCTCCTCGGTTTCGATCGGCGGTTCAGTGCAGAATGAACTCGCCTTTGAGCGCGCGCCATTCCGTCGCCGAGATCAGCTTGCGATGCACATAGCGCACCGAATGCAGCGGTCCATCCAGTTTCTCTTCCCAGAATTTCAGGAAGCTGCGCATTTCCGGAAAGTCCGGTGCCAGGTCGTAGTGCTGCCACACATAGGTCTGGAGGAAGGTTGGATGATCCGGCATGTGGTAGAGGATCTGAGCGGTCGTCAGGCCGTAGCCCTTCAGTTGCAGTTCCATTTCGTTCGTCATTAGGACCTCACTTCTCGCAAAGGTTGGTCTCTATGATGAAACGCCCGATTTCTTAATCAAGGGCTAATATTTGCCCTGAAATGAAACTTTCGTAAGAAATAACAAAAGCTTGGCAGCATCTCGCGGAGAGTGCTGCCAAGCTTTGCTCGTCGGTGATTTCCGGAATCAGCGCTTGAGGTGACGGGTTAGCCGCGCTTCCAGCATGCTCCAGATGTTGCGCAGGATCTCGACCATGATCAGGTAGAGAATGGCCGCCCAGATATACATCTGGAAGTCGAAGGTGCGGGAAAAGGCGTAACGGGTTTCGCCCATCAGGTCGAAGACGGTGACGATCGCGACGATCGCCGAGCCCTTGATCATCAGGATGATTTCATTGCCGTAGGGGCGCAGCGCCACGATCATCGCCTGCGGCAGGATGATCTTCCAGAAAGCGACGCGCTCGGGCAGGCCAAGGGCGGCGGCACCTTCACGCTGTCCGCGCGGCACGCTCCCGATTGCGCCACGCAGGATTTCCGCCTGGTAGGCTGCGGTGTTGAGCGTGAAGGCGAAGAGCGCGCAGTTCCACGCATCGCGGAAAAACCACCACAGGCCGACCGTTTCGAGCTGCGGGCGGAAACTGCCGAGGCCGTAATAGATCAGGAAGAGCTGCGCGAGCAGCGGCGTGCCGCGGAAGAAATAGACATAGCCGTAGGCGAGCCACGACCAGAGCTTGTTCTTCGACATGCGGGCAAACGCGATCGGCAGCGACAGAAGGGCGCCGAGGACAATCGAGATCGAGACCAGCATCAGCGTGACGCCGAGGCCGGAGAGGAAGCGCGGTCCGTATTTCGCGAATTTCTCCGGGTCCCAGCCATTGACGACGGTCAGGAAGATGCCGACGCCAAGCGCCAGCCAGACGCCGAGCGCGACACTGCCGACGAAGCGGGTCAGGGTATAGGGCCTTGGCGGAACCGGAGGCGGGGCCTGCGGCGGGATCATCGTTGCAACAGCGCTCATCGGCCCATCTCCGCACGTTTGGTCCAGCGTTCCAGGTTCGCAAAGACGATCGAGGAAATCATCGCGAGGATCAGGAAGAGCACGCAGGCGACACCATAGAATTCAAAGGCTTGCTTGGTAACGCGGGCGGCTACGCCGGTCTGGCGCAGGATGTCGGTCAGGCCCACCACCGAGACGAGGGCGGTGTCCTTGAGCAGCGCCATCCAGAGATTGCCGAGTCCGGGCAGCGCGATGCGCACGAGCTGCGGCAGGATGATGAGGCGCATGGTCCTGCCGCGATGCAAGCCAAGGGCATCGCCGGCCTCGTATTGTCCATGCGGAATGGCCTTGAAGGCCGAGAGCAGCACTTCGGAACAATAGGCGGAGAACACGACGCCGAGCGCGATCATGCCGGCGAAGAAGGCGTTGATCTCCACCGGCCCCTCGTAGCCGAGCGTCGCCAGCAACTGCTGAACGAGGATCTGCAGGCCGTAATAGACGATGAAGAGCGTCAGCAGTTCGGGCAGGCCGCGGAAGATCGTCGTGTAGATATTGGCGGCCAACCGTATGGTGCGCTCTTCGGACTGCTTTCCGAGGGCGATGAAAAAGCCGATCAGCAGGCCGACGGGCAGCGTCGCGATGGCAAGGCTCGCGGTAACCACGAAGCCGTAGGCGATATCGTCGCCCCAGCCTGTATCGCCGCAGGCCAGCAAGGTGCCGGGCGCCAGCCAACGAAAGACCCCGACGGGGCCGCAGAATGGATCGACGATCGATCCGATCCAGGAAAGGATGGAATAGAAGCCGGTAAACAACCCGCTCATGTCAGAAGTTTCCCCTTTGCGCCGTTTTTGTGTGTATCGATCGCGCTTTGTTTTAGGCTCTTGTCAAACAAAAACGGCGGAAGGGCAAGCCGTCCGCCGTTGCATTTTTCGCATGAACTGACGTTTCTCCGGCATGATTCACTAGGAAATCGCGCCGGATCCCGTCAATCAGCTGCCATAAACGTCGAACGGGAAGTACTTTTCGTTGATTTCCTTGTACTTGCCGTTGGCGCGGATCGCTTCGATCGCCTTGTTGAACTTTTCGCGCAGCGCGTCGTCGCCCTTGCGCACGGCAATGCCGGCGCCTTCACCGTTGATGACGGGGTCGATCGGCAGCGTGCCGAGCAGCTTGCAGCAGGCGCCGTCTGTCGACTTCAGCCATTCGGAGAGCACGACGACGTCGTCGATGACGGCGTCGATACGGCCGTTGGCGATGTCGAGCTTGTATTCGTCAGCCGTCGGATAGAGCTTGATGTCGGCACCCTTCATATGCGCTTCGGCATAGTTGGAATGGGTGGTGGAGCCCTGCGCGCCGAGCGTCTTGCCCGCAAGCGCTGCCTCGGTCGCCTCGGTGATCGGCGAATCCTTCGGCACGACGATTGCCGGCGGCGTGTTGTAGTACTTGTTGGTAAAGTCGACCTTTTCCTTGCGCTCGGCAGTGATCGACATGGATGCGATGATGGCGTCGAACTTCTTGGCGATCAGCGCCGGAATGATGCCGTCCCAGTCCTGCGTGACGAAGGTGCATTCGGCCTTCATTTCCGTGCACAGTGCCTTGGCGATGTCGATGTCGAAGCCCGTCAGCGTGCCATCCGCTGCAAGGTTGTTGAAGGGCGGGTAGGCGCCTTCCGTGCCGATAACGACCTTTTCGCCGTCGGCCATGGCCGAGCCTGCCATGAGCACGAAAACGGCAGCCGATGCGGCGGCTGCCAGCCGCTTGGAAATACGCATGATAGTCCTCTCTGTTGGCCGACATCCGGTTTTTTGTTTTTCACGGATGCCAATTTCTGCCGGAGCGTTTGCCTCCGGTTGCGGCGATATTCGTACTCTTTTCCTGTAAAAATCAACAGGAAAGCGAAGGTGCTCACCGGGAAAAGGATTTCGACCGCAGATTGTGGTGGCGGGTCGCGCAATGAACATGAACGGTGCGTTCAGCGCCGGTTAATCTTGCCTCCGCTAGCCCTTATCAAGGAACCGGCGCGTGGCTCGGGCATTGCACTTGACGGCGCGTGTCGTTGGCAACACAAAAAAGCCGGAACCTTGGGTCAAGGCCCCGTGAGTATTCGCGTTCGCACCCATTCTTAGCCGTGTCATACGCTGGGAAGAGGATGCGGGACCAGGACCTCCCAAGAAGAGGAAGGAAGACAAATGTCGATTCGATCCAAGCTGTTTGCAACCGTCGCGCTGCCGGTGCTGTCGGTGTCCGTCGCGGTTCCGCCCGCTGTCGCCGACAACCTGATGAAGCCATTCGAGGTTGCACAGGAGGGTGGCGGTCAGTCTGAGGAAGAGCTGCTGCTGCAGAAGCAGCGCCAGGCCGAAGAAGAGGCAGCACGCCAGGCGGCCGAACAGCAGAAGGCGGCCGAAGAAGAGGCTGCGCGCCAGGCTGCTGAGCAACAGAAGGCTGCCGAAGAAGAGGCTGCCCGCCAGGCCGCCGAACAGCAGAAGGCCGCTGAGGAAGAGGCTGCCCGCCAAGCCGCTGAACAGCAGAAGGCCGCTGAGGAAGAGGCTGCCCGCGCGGCGGCTGAACAACAGAAGGCTGCCGAGGAAGAGGCTGCCCGCGCGGCGGCTGAACAACAGAAGGCTGCCGAGGAAGAGGCTGCCCGTGCAGCCGCTGAACAGCAGAAGGCGGCTGAGGAAGAAGCTGCCCGCCAGGCGGCC
This sequence comes from Ensifer sp. 22460, assembly GCF_052044935.1. Taxonomy (NCBI): domain Bacteria; kingdom Pseudomonadati; phylum Pseudomonadota; class Alphaproteobacteria; order Hyphomicrobiales; family Rhizobiaceae; genus Ensifer; species Ensifer sp. 22460. The sequence continues at coordinate 7,319 of NZ_JBQENZ010000031.1, read as the reverse complement.
GAGCAGCAGAAGGCCGCTGACGAACAGAAGGCAGCCGAAGAGCAGAAGGCTGCCGAAGAGCAACAGAAAGCCGCTGAACAGCAGAAGGCTGCTGAAGAGGAAGCTGCCCGCCAGGCTGCCGAACAGCAGAAGGCAGCTGAAGAACAGCAGAAAGCTGCGGAACAGGCTCAGCCCGGTACCTGCGTCGTACCGGAAGGTCAGGATGCATCGACCGCTTGCCCGCCGGAAGGCGGCAAGGCAGCCGAACAGCCTGCGACCACCGAGGAGCAGAAGGCCGGCGAGCAGCCGCCCGTGACCGAGGAGCAGAAGGCCGGCGAACAACCCGCGCCGACCGAAACGGCGCCGGGCACGGAGCCGCAACCCCAGACTGGCGAAGGCCAGCCAGTACCTGGCACGGAGCAGCCGCAGACCGGCGAGGGCCAGCCTGTGCCGAGCACCGAGCAGCCGCAGACCGGCGAAGGTCAGCCCGTCCCGGGGACCGAGCAGCCGGCGACCGCCGAGCAGCAGCCGCAGGTGCAGCAGCCGGTTCCGGAAGTGGTCGACACCCGCACCGAAGAAGAAAAGGTGAAGATCGCCGAAGACCCGGCGGCGACCGACGAGACCGTCGTTCTGCCGGTTGAAAACGGTGCGGCCGTGCTCGACAGCGACAAGGACGCCGACAATGCCGGCGGCAACCAGGCGCGCGAAGAGCGCCAGAAGCTGCGCGAGGAGCTGCGCGCCAAGGAAGAAGACGCGCCGGCGCCGGCAGACGATGCCGCATCCCAGGCTGCCATCACCGCCGAGACCCCGGCCGACCTGACGCAGAAGATCGAGGCGAACCTCAACGAAAAGGGCACGCGCGTCGATGAGGCGCCGGTCTTCGTGGTTCCGGAGACGACCAACATCGTCAACAACACCGTCATCAACAACACGGTGATCAACAACAACACGACCGTCAACAACGTCACCAACAACATCACCGAGGTGAAGGTCGTCGAGCAGGTCGACAACCGCGTGATCCTCGGCGTTGGCGACCAGATCTTCGTGCGTGGCGACGATCGTCCGCGCCTGCGCCACGATGCGGAAGAGACCTATTACGACGAACTTCCGCGCGGTCGTACCCGCGAAACCATCCTGCGTCCGGGCGGCTATCGGATCGTCACCGTCTACAACCGTTACGGCGACATCCTGCAGCGCTCGCGCGTTGACCGCGACGGCAACGAATATCTGATGATCTATGCGCCTGAGCGTGACGAAGGTCCGCGTCCGGCGATCATCGACGTCGGCTACGAACTGCCGCCGATGCGCCTGCGCATCCCGGTGAGTGATTATATTGCCGACGTTTCCGACGACCCGGACCGTGACTACTACGAGTTCCTGGCCGAGCCGCCGGTCGAGCGTGTCGAGCGCGTCTACACGATGGACGAGGTGCGTCATTCGGCTCGCCTGCGCGACAAGGTTCGCCGTATCGATCTCGATACGATCACCTTCCCGACGGGCAGCGCCGAAGTGTCGATGTCGCAGGCGAAAACCATGCGCAAGGTCGCGGCCGCAATGGAGAAGGTTCTGGCGAAGGATCCGGGTGAAACCTTCTTCATCGAAGGCCACACTGATGCCGTCGGCTCGGACCGCTCGAACCTCGTGCTTTCGGACAAGCGCGCCGAATCGGTCGCCTCCCTGCTGACCGAGGTCTACGGCATCCCGCCGGAAAACCTGGTGACCCAGGGCTACGGTGAGCGCTTCCTCAAGGTGCGGACTGAGGAGGCCGAACAGCAGAACCGCCGCGTCACCATTCGCCGCGTCACGCCGCTGGTCCGTCCGGTCGCGCAGCGCTAACAAAGTCGCCCAGCGCTGATAAAAGTCGCACTGCGCTGATCAAGCTTCGGGCAGGAATGTCCGAATAGCTCTAGGAAACCCGCCTCGCAAAAGGCGGGTTTCCGTCGTTTCACAGATCTCCAGCCTCATTAATTTCCGGATTGCCATGAAAGCCGTTGCCCTGCCGTTCCTCGCCTTCGCCATGCTCACCCAATCGGCTGTCGCAGCACCGGGGCTCGTGGAGCCGGATCTGCGGCTGCCGGCCAATCCAGATGGAAAGAGCGGGGCGCCGCGCGTCGCCCTGACGCTCGATGCCTGCAGCGGCGCGACCGACATGCGCATCCTCGGCACCCTGATCGAGAACCACATTCCGGCGACGATCTTCGTGACCGCGCGCTGGCTGAAGCGCAACGGCCTCGTCGTCGAGGTGATGAAGGCGCATCCGGATCTGTTCGAGATCGAGGATCACGGCGCGATGCATGTGCCGCCGATCGACGTGAAGGTCTCGGTCTATGGTCTGGCGGCGGCCGGATCGGAGGCTGCGGTTGCGGCCGAAGTCGATGGCGGTGCGACGGCGATCAAGGCGCATGGCCTGCCGGCGCCGCACTGGTTCCGTGGGGCAACCGCCAAATATACCCATTCGTCGATGCGCCAGATCCGCGCCATGGGTTATCGCATCGCCGGCTACTCGGTGAACGGCGACGGCGGCTCGCTGCTCGGCGCAGCCGTCGCCGAAAAGCGGATTCGCGCAGCGAAGGACGGCGACGTCATCATCGCCCATATCAACCAGCCGACCCATTCCGCCGGCGCCGGCGTCGCGCGCGGCATCCTCGACCTCAAGGCGAAGGGCTACAGCTTCGTCCGGTTGAACGACATTCCGGATGAAATGACGGTCGGCGCGACGAATTGACGGTCTTTGGCGGCTGGCTGCGGAAAATGTCCGTCAGGAAATGGTCAACGCCGGAAAATGTCTGCGTCGAGTGATATCTCCCCGAGCGCGGCGACGTTCCATATCCCATATCGCGTGGTGGATTGTGCGTGCTCGACCAAGCCGTTTCTCTCATGACAGTTGCAAGGCCGCTGCTCGACGCAAAGTAGCGGCTTGTCGAATTCCATTTTCCGTTGCCGGCAGCTCCCCCTTAGGCTTGTCGAGCTATGCGTCTGGCTCTGGAGGAGTGGATGAAGCGTATCGTTATCGGGTTCGTTATCGCGCTGCTATCGCAGGCATTCGCGTCGCCTGCGCGCGCGGATGGTGCGAGTGCGCCATTGCAGCCGTTCGAGCAAGTGCTGGAGCGCGCCGAGAAAGGCGATGTCGAGGCTGAGATCGATATCGGCATACGCTACCAGACAGGTGAGGGTGTTGCGCGTGACGTTTTGAAAGCCATCGGCTGGTATCGGGGGCCGGCCGAGAAGGGTAACGCGAAAGCGCAATTCCTGCTTGGCACTATCTATTTCAACGGTGCCGAGGGCGTGAGGCAGAACTATGCCGAGGCGCTACGCTGGTATCGGCTTTCAGCCGAGCAGAAGATGCCGGCCGCCCAATTCAGTCTCGGGGTTCACTACGAACGCGGCTTGGGTGTCGCGAAGGACGAGGCGCAGGCTATCGTCTACTATCGGTTGGCTGCGGAACAAGGTTACGCCACCGCCCAATACAACCTGGGCTACCTGCTCCAGGAGGGGCGTGGAACGAAGCGCGACCTTGCTGAGGCCTTCGAATGGTATCGCAAGGCGGCAGAGCAGGGGCTGGTTGCGGCCATGCACAATCTCGCCGTCGCCTACTTGCAGGGCAACGGCACGCTGAGAAATGACGCAGCGGCCTACCGATGGGAGTCGCGCGCCGCGATCGGCGGGGAACCCCGCGCTCAGTTCAATCTCGGTGTCATGTACGAGAGAGGCACCGGTGTCGAACGTAGCGTTCCCGAGGCGCTCAACTGGTATGTGCGAGCAGCCGAGCAGGGGAACATCGAAGGACAAACGAATGCCGGCAGGCTCTATTTCAACAGCGAGGCCGGGCGGGTCGATACCAAGGAGGGGGATCGCTGGCTGCGGCTTGCTGCGCGTGCCGGAAATGGGCAGGCACAAAATCTCCTCTGCACCATCTACGTGCGCGCATTCGGCGTCGGGCGTGACGATCGGGAAGCGGTAAAGTGGTGCCGCTTGGCGGCCGACCGGGGAATGGCCTCGGCGCAGGTGGATCTGGCAATCTTCTACATGCTGGGTCGCGGCGTCGAGAAGGACGAGGCTCAGGCATTCGAGCTGTTCCTGAAGGCGGCAAAACAGGGGAACCCGCAAGCCCAGATGAATGTCGGCGCCATGTACCTGACGGGTGCCGGCGTTAATGAAAACTACGCGGAGGCGCACCGCTGGTTCCTGATGCTTGCTGATCGCGGAGATCCCAAGGGGCAATTCAACCTGGCGGTCATGTATGCGAACGGCCAAGGTATAGAGAAGAACGTGAAGGAAGCGGCGCGGCTCTACAAGCTTTCGGCTGACCAGGGTTATGCCTTGGCGCAGTTCAATCTCGCCATGGCCTATCTGAACGGCATCGGCGTGGAGATTGACGCTCCGGCTGCCGTCCGGTGGTTCCGCAAGGCGGCGGAGCAAGGAAATGCCGACGCGCAATTCTTTCTCGGTATCGCCTATGCGAGAGGCGATGGGGTGGAGCAGGACCTTTCAGCCGCGGCCGAATGGTATGCCAAGGCCGCCGCGCAGGGGATGCGGAAGGCGCAGGAGTTGCTGGCGAAGCTGCCCGAAGAGTATCGCCGCGCCTCGCAGCGTTGAGCCTGCAGCGCCTTCGCGCCTTTCAGACGCCTTTGCGCTGCAACCCTGTGACCTTCTCCACGAAATCGGCGATCGCGATGGTGTCGTCGAGGTCGAAAAGCGGAAGATCGGCATTGGCAACCGGGTGATCGGCAGCGATCGCGCAGATGTGCGGATCGGTGGGGGCCAGCGGCTCTCGGTTCGCCGATTCCAGGCGCCGGGCCTCGATTTTCGGGATCGGTTCGCGCTTGTAGCCTTCGACGAGCACAAGATCGCAAGGGGCAAGCCGCGCAAGGATGTTCTCGAAGGACGGTTCCGGTGCGCCGCGCAATTCGTGCATGATCGCAAACCGCGTGCCGGAGACGATCGTCACCTCGTGGGCGCCAGCCTCGCGATGGCGGTAGCTGTCGGCGCCGACCTTGTCGATGTCGAAGTCGTGGTGCGCGTGCTTGACGGTGGAAACCACGTAGCCGCGCTGCGTCAATTCGGTGACGAGCCGCACCATCAGTCCGGTCTTGCCGGAATTCTTCCAGCCGGCGATGCCGAAGATCTTCATGGCGTTCATGCTCTGCTGTCCTCGAAAAAGCTCAACCATTCCTTCGCCTCGGTGAGATCCGCAGGAGTGTTGACGTTGAAGAAGGGATCGAATGCGCCCTTCGGCGTCATGGTGACAGGAAAGTCGACCGTTACCGAGGCATGGCGTTCGATGAAGGCACGGACGCGGCGCTTCGGGTCGCTCGTCAGCCAGGTCTCCAGCTCGTCGGCGAGCGCAACTGGCCAGAGCGCAAACAGTGGATGCATCTGGCCGACGGATGCCGCCACGGCAATCTGTTGACGTTGGGTCAAGGCGGCGATCAGTCGCGCGACGAGGTCATCGGGAAAGAAGGGCGTGTCGGTGGGAACGACCAAGACATGGGATGCTTCCGGCGTAGCCCCTGCCACATGGCGCATGGCCGTCAGCACGCCGGCGAGCGGTCCGAGAAAACCCGGAACCGTATCGGCAATGACGGGCGTATTTCCGTCGACGGCGTCTGCCGGTTCGGCGTTGAGGTTGACGGCTATGCTGGTGACCTGGGGACGAAGCCGCTCGATGATGTGCGAAAGCATCGTGCGGCCACCCAGGTGAAGGTCGGGCTTGGGGCTTCCCATGCGGCGCGACAGTCCGCCTGCGAGGATGACGGCGGGTAGCGGTTCGCTGATCAGACGGCGTGAGGTGTCCGGCATCGCGCGGCTCCTATTCCAAAGGGCCGGTCAGCGAGCGCTGGGCGACCGCTTTTCGGCCGCGCAGGGTCTCGCGGTAGAAGGTGTAGAGGCCCGAACCGATAATGACCGCAACGCCGACCAGCATCCAGGTATCGGGCACTTCCGTAAAGAAGAAGATGCCGATCGCGATCGACCAGATCAGGCTGGTGTAGCGGAAGGGCGCAATGACCGAGATATCGCCGGCGCGCATTGCCAGCACGATCGTCTGGTAACCGAGCATCAGCAGGATGCTCGCGGCGGCGATGTGGCTGAAGGTCGTCGCCGACATTGGCTGCCAGCCGCCCATCGGCTGGATGAGGACGGCACCGACGATGGTTGTGACAAGGGAGGTCGACACGGTGATGTAAAGCGAGGGCACGTCATGGCCGATGCGGCGGGTGCAGAGATCGCGGGTTGCCGTGACGAACACGCAGGCGACGACGGTCAGTGCCGCCGGCGTGAAGCCCTCGGGACCGGGCCGAAGCACGATCAGCACGCCGATGAAGCCGGCGATGATCGCCGTCCAGCGCCGCCAGCCGACTGGCTCGCCGAGGAACAGGGCGGCGCCGAGCGTGACGGCCAAGGGCAGCGCCTGCATGATCGCCGAGGCATTGGCGAGCGGGATCTGGCCGAGGGCGGAGATATAGGTGACCGAGGCGAGCGCCTCCATGGCGATGCGCAGCAGGATCACCGGCTTCATCAGGGTTCGGAGCGGCCGAAAGGCGCGAAACTGCCAGGCGGCCAGCACCACCATCAGCGTCGTCAGCAGCCCGCGCACGAAGATGATCTGGCCGACATTCATCGCGCCGGTGACGGATTTGACCAGCGCGTCGTTGCAGGAGAACGTGACCATCGCCAGGCACATGAAAAGAATGCCGCGGAAATTGGTGGAGGCTTGCATGCTGGCTGTCCTGCGGCGCCGGAAAGCGGGCTACGCTGTCGACGAATGGGGAGGCGAATCCACGGGATGGATCGCCTAATGTTTAAGCATTGGCTGCCGGCTTGTGCAAACGGGATCGCATGCGGCGGCCGTTTTTCTTTCAGCGCAAGTAGAACGGTTCGCCCCAGCCGAGTTCAATTGCCCGGAAGACTGTGGCAGGCCGCTAGAGCGTTTCCCTGACTGATTGAATCATTTGGGCTTTGCAAATCAGATGGGTTCTGATTCAAACTTTCTGCCGATGGAGGTCGGCAGATAATGTCGAAAGCCCTTTCCGTTGATCTTCGCGCACGTGTTCTTGCCGCCGTCTCAGCCGGAGCGTCGCACCGGGAGGCTGCCGAGCGCTTTGGCGTCAGTGCGGCCAGCGTGAGCCGGTGGCGAAACCTGCAAGTCCGTCAGGGCCATGTTCGACCGGGTCCGCTGGGTGGAGACCGTCATTCGTACAAAACCGAAGCCAACGCCGACGCGATCATGTCGTGGCTTGAGGAACACCGGGACGGCACCTTGTTCGAACTTCGTGATGCCCTTGCAGCTCAGGGCATCGCCATCAGCAAGTCGGCGCTGCACCGTTTCCTTGTCCGGCACA
>NZ_JBQENZ010000030.1:0-103254 GCF_052044935.1 Ensifer sp. 22460 | reverse complement strand
CGTTGTTCCGGCGTGGCATGCTCGACCCACATGCGCGTTTGGTTCTGCTCCGCAAGTGTGCTTACATCGACGACATTGATCTTGTCGCCGCTGTAGCTGCGCACAGTTTGCTCAATCTCTTTGGGCCAGTCCATTGCGGCACCTTGACCGTGCACGATTCCAACGAAGCTCAGGGCGGAGAGGCTGGCAATCATAGAAAAAGTCGCAATACGGTTCATTGTCATGCTCCTTCCTAGGTTTTGCGCTGGTGACCGAAGCGGCAACCAAGCGCGGCTGCTCAAGCAACTCGTCGCAGCTGAGATTACGCGAAACTCCACCGAGCGATATTGTCCTTAGGGGAAGTCGTCTGAACTTGCCGGCCGCTGGTAGGATCGACGGCCACGATACTCTGCAAGTTTCACTGACCGGCTAAGGTCGGTGCGTCTTAGGATCATCCAGGGCAGATGGCTCGACCCAGGAACTGCGTCAGCCGCAGGCCTCTGCGGCGAGCTGGTCGATGCGCGGCGTCGGCGACCCGCGCAGCTCCCCGCCGCCGTAGACGCCGATGTCGCCGTGGCCGATGTTGTCGGCGAAGACAGAAGCCGATCGCCAATACAAAGCACATAGCCCGCCACGGTCCCAGCCACTTCATGTTTCGTCTCCCCTTTCGAAACCGCCGTCCGCGAGTGTTCCTCCGGAGCGGCTTCCGCTGGTCCGTCATTCAATCGTCGGGCGAAATCGTCATTGCCCTGTTGATGGCGTCGATCAGGGATTCGGCCGGGAACGGCTTGTGCAGATAGGCGACGCAGCCCGCGTTGACCGCCTCCTGTTCGAGCGCCTGATCGTCGACGGCGGTGATGAAGATGACCTTTATCATCAAGCCGCCGTCCTTCAGCCGGTGACAGAGTTCGACGCCGGATATGCCGCCGAGATGGACATCGAGCACGATGCAGCCGATCTCGCTCGACGTGGCGCGGTTCAGAAAGGCCTCGGCCGAGGCATATCCTTCCGTCGCGAAACCATGCGCGTTCAACAGCCGCGCGACGCTCTTGCGCATGCTCGGATCGTCGTCCACGACGGCCACTTTCCGTGGTTGGCTTTCCAACGGATGCCTTTCTGAGGCCCATGCGGAAAGGCATGTCCAGCCCCGATGATGACGATCGTATGACCAACGTCGAAGGCTGGATATTGTCCTATGGGGAAGCGCCGCTGACAGCACCGTGCGCATTTTCAGGTGGTTTTGCCGTCGGGTCGAGAAGTCCCAGTCTCTCCGCGATCGACACGGCCTCGGCCAGCGAATGCACGCCAAGCTTTTCCATGACGTTGTGCCGGTGCGCCTTGACGGTTCGTTCGGAGGTACCGAGATCGTAAGCGATCTGCTTATTGAGCTTGCCGCGGACGATCAGGCCGAAAACGTCGAACTCGCGTGGCGTCAGGGCCTGCAGACGCGCCTGAAGCGCCTGGACGCGATCGTGTTCGGCGCGCCGTATCACTGAGCGAAGCAGCGCCCGCTCGACGGCTTCCAGCAACGCCTCCCTCGAGGCCGGCTTCTCTAGGAAATCTTCGGCGCCGGCCTTCATCGCCCGGACGCTCGCCTTGATGTCGCCACGCCCCGACAGAAACACGATCGGCAGCAGCGGCGCTTTCTCGGTGAGCCGGTGCTGCAACTCGAGCCCGCTCAGACCGGGCATCTGCAGGTCGAGGAGGACGCATCCGGGGTCGGAGCCCGTCAGGTGGGCCAAAAGCTCTTCGCCCGAGCCGTAGGTGACAACGCGATAGCCGGATGCCTCCATCAACCGTGCCAGCGCGGTGCGATAGGACTTGTCGTCGTCGACGATATGAATGACGGGTTCCAACTGGGTCATCCGTGCTGAGCAAGCGGCAGGACGAAACGAAACACGGCGCCGCCGTCGGCGCGATTGTCCGCCCATATCTTGCCGCCATAGGTTTCGATGATCGCGCGGGCGATCGAGAGACCCAGCCCGGTGCCTGTCGGCTTGGTCGTGTAGAACGCATGGAAAACATGGTCGAGCTGGTCGCTCGGGATGCCGCGGCCGGTATCGGAGATTGACAGCTCGACCTCGGAATTCTCGATCAGCGCCGTCTGAAAGACCAGCTTCCGCTCGGTCGCCGCCGCATCGACCATGGCGTCCATCGCATTGGTGGCGAGGTTGAGAATGACTTGCTGGAGATGTACCTTATCGGCCCGCACCGGCAGCGCCCGGGTCGGGTCGCTGGAGCTGACGACGATGCTTTTTTGTCCCGCCTCGGCGTGGAGGATATGGATCGCGCTGTTGACCACCTCATTCAGGTCGAATTCCTGCCAGTCGATCTCGCTTCGCTTCTTCAGCAGTCCCCGCAGTCGAACGATGATATCGCTGGCGCGCTGGTCGTCCTCGTGGATGTCGACGAGAATCTGCCGGATGAGGTCGAGATCCGGCTGCTCTTTCCGAAGCAGGATTTCGAGGGCATCGACATTGCTGCGGATCGCTCCGAGCGGCTGGTTCAGTTCATGGGCAATCGATGCCGAGAGGGCTCCCGCCGTTGCCGACTGGTTGAGATGCACGAGTTCGAGCAGACGAAGCCGCGCTTCCTGCTCCGCGGCCAGCCGACGGCGCCGCTCGACCAGAAGCACCGTGATGATCACCCCCTGAAGCGCAAGCGCCGCAACGATGCCGATGATCGCCGCCCAGTATTCCTCCCAGAGGCTCTTCTCCTTGAAGCTCAGGACGGTTCCGGCAGGAAGCCCGCTCTCCGGCAAGCCCCAGCGCGTCAACTCTCTCGCATCGGCGACAAAGGTTTTCGGCACGTTGACGTTGGCGATCGGTTTTCCCGCGATTGCGTCGAGGGCGAGTTCGGCGACCGCCGTTCCGACCGACACGAAGGTGACGGTATTACCGCCGACGGCACCATGGCCGATATACGTGGAGTAAGGACCGTAGACCGGAACGCTCGCCTTGGCGGCCATCCGTTCGAGCGCGTTACGCGGAATGAAGTTCCGGCCGCTGCGATCGGTAAAGACGGTGAGGACCAGAATAATGCTCCCTTCCGGGGCGCGGTCCGCGAATTCATCGATGGTCAAATCCTCGACGTAGGTCGTTTTAAGACCGCTTGCGGGGCCGGCGAGATCCGCGCGCGCCGTCGCAAGCCAGGAGCGGTCGAAATCCGAGGACCCGTCGATGATGACGAGATCGCGGGCATCCGGCTGGAGACCGCGCGCCATGAGAAGGGTTTTTGCGATGTCATACTCGTTGAAGGCCCCGACGACGTCGCTCGGCAGGCTCAACTTCGCGGCATCCGCGCCGCTGAAGCCGCAGAACACGATCTTCGCATCCGGGGCGACCGCATGCCGGTACTTGACGATGAAGCCCGTTGCCTCCTCACCAAGCGCAGTCACTACCTCCGGACGTCGGTCGGCGTATTTCTCACTGAGATATCGCGCCAGCCGGTCGATGTGAACCTTCTCGGGGAATCTGGAAAGATCGAGAAATTCCGAGAACAGATCGACCTTCCCCGTCGTCGCCTGCAGCAGCCGATGTCTCAGGGTCTCGCCAGCAATGGTCGTTGCCAGAATCCTCTCGTCATAGGGATAGAGGATGAGGATGCGTGGCACCTGGTCCACGATCTCCGCCGACAAGGGCTCGGCCATCACAACGATCAAGAGAAGCAGAAGGCAAGGAAATGCGGATGCGATCCGGGTGAACGGGTTCGATGGTTTCGTTGATGCACGAACCATATTGAACGTCCTTTGGCCATTCTCAATCGATGTCTTCGGAGGTGACGATGCGGCCGGGGCGGTTGCCCGTCGGCGTTCAACTATTTCAAAATTTAATCCGGCCCCCGCGCCAAAACCTTGCTGCCCTGCGTACGGCTTCCACGCCCAATGCGATTGCTGATCGATCTATACCGCGCCCAACTCGTGCGCGCTGCCCCAAAGGACAATATCGCCAAGGCGCGTTCCTGACTAGGCTGGGATGCGATGAGTGGCTTTCGCATAAGTAGCAATTGCGTGAACTCGGCGTAGTTCCAGTTTCGACGACAGCAGACTCGCGGCGTGCTTCGGCGCATCCATCAGTGCAAGATCGGCACGTGGTCAGGCCACCGTCAGCCATCTTCCGGCTGGGAGAATGCATCATCAAACTGCTCCGTCGTGTCGACGATAACCAGCAATGGACCCGCCTGCGACAACTCGAATATGCGACAAGATGCGTTTCCAAATGGGCGCAGGCTGCCGGCCCCTTTTCGGGCAGCCAGGGAGGAATCCAGACCATGAGCAAGATGAAAAACGTCTGGTTTGGTCTGCTGGCTTCCACTTTTGTTGCGACAGCAACAATCATGCCGGCAGCCGCGCAAGATCAGCAAAAACCCAACATTGTCGTCATCATGGGCGATGATGTTGGCTGGTTCAACATTGGCGCCTATCACCGGGGCATCATGTCCGGGAAGACGCCAAACCTCGACAAGCTTGCCTCCGAGGGCATGCTATTTACCGACTACTACGCGGAAGCAAGCTGCACCGCGGGGCGAGCAAGCTTCATCACAGGTGAAATCCCGTTGCGCACTGGCTTGACGACGGTCGGACAAGCGGGCGCAGACGTCGGTATGCCGGACAAGGCCGCAACGATTGCCGCCGTCCTCAAGGCCCAGGGATACGCCACCGGCCAGTTCGGCAAGAACCATCTTGGCGATTTGAACAAGTTCCTGCCAACGCTGCATGGCTTCGATGAGTTCTTTGGGTACCTGTATCACCTCGATGCGATGTCAGACCCCTATTGGTATTCGTTCCCGAATGACCAATCGTACCGGGACAAAGTGGGGCCGCGCAATTTGGTGCACAGCTTTGCAACGGACACGGACGACACGACCGAGCAGCCGCGTTGGGGCAAGATCGGCAAGCAGCGGATCGTCGACGAGGGGCCCCTGGCGCCGTATCCCGACATGACCAACGTCCCGAACATGCATGACATCATGCCCAAGGCCAAGTACGACATGGGCACGTTCGACGAAGTGCTGGTCAAGACTTCGTGCGACTTCATGGACAAAGCCAAGACCGACGGCAAGCCGTTTTTCGTCTGGCACAACACGACGCGCATGCACGTCTGGACTTTTCTGTCGCCCAAATACCAAGCCCTCATGAACAGCGACACCAACTATGGCCTTGAAGAAGCTGGAGTGGCACAGCTTGATGACAGCGTTGGCGCTCTCATGAAATGCGTGGAAGATGCGGGTGAGACCGACAACACCATTGTCATTTTCACGACCGACAATGGGGCGGAGGTGTTTACCTGGCCCGACGGTGGCATGACCCCGTTCAAGGGCACCAAGGGTACCGTAATGGAAGGCGGCTTCCGCGCACCGGCCATCATCCGCTGGCCCGGCAAGGTCAAGCAAGGTACGGTCGAGAACGGCATATTTTCGGCCCTGGATTGGTTCCCCACGCTGGCGGCAGCAGCCGGCAACACGGAGATCACTGAGCAGTTGCTCAAGGGTGTGAAGCTGGGCGACAGGACCTACAAGAATCACCTTGATGGATACAATCAGTTGGACCTTCTGATGGGCAAATCCCCATCCGCACGGCATGAATTTTTCTACTTCGGCGGCCCTTCTCTGGGGGCGGTTCGCATCGACAACTTCAAGTTCCAGTTCTTCCAACAGCCGCAGGGCTGGCCCGGTGGGAAGGTCACAACAGACATGCCCACTATGGTGAATATCCGCCAGGACCCATTCGAGCGGACACCATCGATTGGCCAGCAAAGCCTCAATGACCTCGGCGGGGGCTATATGAACGACTTCTTCGCTCGCGAGTTCTGGCGGTTCGTCAGCGTCCAGCAGGAGGTCGCGAAACTGGCACTCACAGCGATTGACTATCCGCCTATGCAAGACCCGGCTTCATTTAATCTTGATGCAGTCAAGAAGCAGATCGACGCCGCAATTAAGAATAAGCCAGGTAACTAGAAGGCAGGCTCAACACGACGGGCGGCTCTGCCGGGCCGCCTGTCTGTTTCCAAGGCACAGTCCTCCGCACGTCTCAAGCGACGATATGGGAATCTGAACACCTGACCTCTGGAGGGTTCGTTATGTCTGTGGCACGTAACTTCATCAGACTGGCCGGTGGAGCTGTGCTTGGCCTGGCAACGTTGTTTGTTGTTGCCTCGGCGCAGAGTTCTGGCCAAAAATTGTGGCCGGGGAGCGACCGCAGTTTTCCCATCATCTCCATTACGAGGTACGGAGAACCGGGAGCATCGGGATGTTTGGGGTTGCCCACAATCCGGATGACGCCATTTTCGGTCATTGGCCAGGTCGCCTAGGCGAGCTGGCCAATCGCTGCGAACCATTCGTGCACATCGTCATGGATTACGTGGCCTGGATCAAGTAAAGAAATCAAAAGACTGCTGTAAACCAATACTTTAGCGGCAATTCATCACGCAAGACATTAGTGATTTCGAGCGTCATTGCGGCGCATCCAGCCGAGGTGACAAGAGAGGAACGCCATTGCAACTCGCCGCCACTGCGCAGCCGGCGCAGAGGCGTGGCTGCAACCTAAGCGCTCTATCTCGGCTGCGTTGACGGCAAGCGTCAACGCTGAACACGACTCCGGCGGTTGAGGCGAACCGAAAGTCGTCGATTTCATGGGGTGCGCCGACATGCTCTCAAGAAGGGCGACGGTGATGGGGAGGTTGGAAATCAGGCGCGCTGACACCTCCCGAGCAGAAGTCCGCCGTGCCGTGCCAGGAAGTTCAACGACGGACATAATCCCTGAGGAAACGCAGCCAGGCGTGGATTTTCTGCGGGACCATCTGCATGGGCAGGTGCATCGCGTAAATCTGGTGATCGGGGAAGCGATAGGACGGCAGGGCGTCGGCCAACTTGCCCTCGGCGAGTTCTGGCGCCACGAACCAGTCAGGCAAAAGTGCTACGCCTGCGCCGGCAACCGCCAGCGCCTTGACGACCGATGCGTTGTTGACAAGCAGCCGGGACTGACGAGGCACCTCGAATGTGCATTCGCGGCCGTCTTCGTCGAACATTTTCCAGCTTTTTACACGGTCGACGGTGGCATTGCTGATGTACGGCAACGCGCTCAGCATCTCCGGCGTACCAATAGCAGTTTCCTCGACGCGGGCGATGATGTCCGGCGACGCGACCAGCCTGATCTGATACGTCCCCAGATGCACACCGGCATATGGCGAGGTCTGGAATTGCTCGTTGCGCCCCAGCCGGATAGCGACGTCGAAGCGATCGCGCAGGAGGTCGACATTCGTCGGATAGGCCTCGAATTGGATGTCGAGGTCTGGATGCAGCGCGGTGAATTTCTGAAGGGCCGGAGCGATCACCGCGACGCCATATTCAACAGTCGATGTCAGCCGCAAGCTGCCGCTCAGCACCGTTTGCTCCATGCGCGCTTCGGCAATCGCCTCATCGGCTTCCGTGAGAATGCGCAGGCAGCGCGCATAAAACCGTTCGCCGGCATCGGTCAGAGCAAGGCTGCGCGTGGTGCGATGAAGGAGTGTGACGCCCAATTCGTTTTCGAGCTGCTTAAGGTTGAAACTGATGGCGGCTCTGGCCTGATTGAGTTGCTTGGCAGCCGCTGTGAACGATCCCGTTTCCACGACCGCTCGGAAAACAGTCAGGCGATCCAGACTCACCGCCATGGCACGCGCTCCAATTGGTCAAAAAATACGACAGGTGATGTCTAATTGTATCGCCTTATTCGACGGCATGAAAGGGAATATCCCTGCGGACGTCATTTCCATCGAAGGTTTTCCCGTTGTCCGCCCGCTCCCGAATTGCCACCCTCTACCTACTCGGTTTCGCCGTCGATCTCGCGAATATGTTCATCTTCAACGCCGCCCTGCCGGCGTTGCAACGCGAGTTGAGCGCATCGGTCGTGCAGCTCGCCTGGGTCGGCACCATCTACATGCTTGGCCTGACTGTCGCCATTCCGCTGGGGAGCTGGCTTGCGCGCCGGATCGGCGAACGCCGCGTGTTCATTGCCTCCCTGCTCATTGTGGCGGTGGGCGGTATCGGCGGAGGCGGAGCCACCGGGATTAAGACGCTTCTTGCCTGGCGACTCGTTCAGGGTCTCGGCGGAGGACTGCTCGTTCCCGTCGGCCAGAGCATGGCCTATCGCGCCTATCCGCCGGAAGACCGCGCTCATCTGACGGCCGTGGTCATGACGGTTGCGCTGTTGATGCCGGCACTTTCACCAGCCATCGGCGGGCTCGCGGCCGATCATGTGTCCTGGCGCTGGGTATTTGTCGGCATTGCGCCACTGGCAGCGGCGATAGCTGCGTTGGCCCTTGCCTGGGCTCCCGTCGATCGGTTGGCGGAAGCGAAGCCGGCGCTCGACATTCCCGGCTTCCTGCTGAGCGCCATCACCCTGTTTTGCCTCCCCCTTGGCCTGACGCTCATTAGTCAGACGGGAAGCGGCGTTCGTGCCGCAATTGTCCTTGTGTTGGCGATCGTCGCGGGCGCTGCCTATGTCCGCCATGCGTTGCGCTCGCGCAATCCGCTGCTTGATCTACGTCTGCTTTCCGATCCGATGCTCAGAGTTGGCAGCATCATCTACCTGTGTGTGCCGGGCGTTTTCACGGGCGTAAACCTGGTCGCTTCCCTGTACTTGCAGGACCGCCTTGGTCTGACGGCCACACAGACGGGCATGCTCATGCTTCCATGGGCAGCAGCATCCTTCGTCGCCATCATGTCGACGCGGCGGCTGCTCGCGTCCCAAGGCCCGCGCCCGCTCTTTCTCGTCGGCATGATCGTCACCTGCGCCGGCGTGCTGCTGCTGGCCACGCCATTCGCCGGGATGTTCGGTATCCAGAACGCGTCCTTTGCTGCAATGGGCTTCGGCGTAAGCCTTTGCACGTCCACTGCCCAGACGGCAGCCTTTTCGTCGGTTCGGACGGAACGGATGGCAGAGGCAAGTGCGCTGTGGAACATCAACCGTCAGCTCAGTTTCTCGCTCGGTGCGAGTGCGCTGGGAGGCCTGCTGGGGCTTTTCCTGGCGACCAGTTGCAGCGCGGCCGACGTCCTGCCCTACCGCTACTGCTTTGTGATCGCTGCCATTCTGATCGTGTTGCCGCTGCCCTTCGTTCTGCGGCTGCCGCGAGCCGGTCAGCGCGCCTAACCCATTCTTTCAAACCGTCCGACAAGGAGCCGAACATGGCCGATACTGAAAAACTCTTCGCTGAGGTTGTCGATCTCCACATTGAGATCGAACGCTGGTTCACCGGGGTGGCCCACGCCAACGATCTGGTGCAACTGCTCGAACGCTTCTCGCCTGGGTTTCGCATGATCTCCATGCAAGGGACGGCTCTCGGAAAAGAGGGCGTGGGTGAATTGTTCGCACGTCTGCACGGGAAACGCCCGGGGCTGCGGATCACGGTCGACGAGATGCAGATCAGTCAGGAATGGTCGGGCGGAGCCTGCGTCACTTATCGCGAGACGCACGCGGATGCGGGCGGGGTTGAAACAGCAAGGCGCTCGACCGTCGTTTTGGAAGCTTCAGCGGATGGCTCGCTCCGGTGGCGGCATCTGCATGAAACGCCGATTGCGGCTTAGGCACTTCTACGATGCCCTGTGCGCGCTATCCTCGCTGTACAGGAAGGGTGCTTCAACGATCGCATAAGTACGCGGGTTCAAACCTGCTGGATCATAGACAAGTGAAACGACAGCGCTTATATTTAGCGCCCGGTATTACCTTTAACTAAGGAGGGTTGCCATGGCATCCCCGACCTCGCTCAAGCTCGATGATGAGCTCAAAGGCCGCGTTCAACACTTGGCCGAAATCCGCCGCCGGTCTTCTCACTGGATCATGCGTGAAGCGATTGCACAATACGTGGAGCGAGAAGAGAAGCGAGAGACATTGCGACACGCCACGCTCGACGCGTGGGAGGAGTATCAAGCGACCGGCCTACATGCCACTGAGCACGAGGTCGAAAAATGGCTATCCACGTGGGGAACGGACGACGAGAGCGCCGCACCTGAATGCCACAAATAGTCTTTTCGCCAGCAGCTGTTCGTGATCTTGAACGCCTTCGCAAATTCTTGCAGGCCAAAAGCCCATTGGCAGCCAAGCGAGTGGGTGAAGCCATTCTGAGGGGTGTGCAAGCCCTTGGCGCACATCCTAAAATGGGGCGCTTCATTGATGATTTGCCTGATCAATATCGAGAGTGGCTCATTGATTTTGGAGATAGCGGATACATCACGCGCTACCGTATTGATGGGGACATTTTGACAATCCTCGCCGTGCGCCATCAAAAAGAAGCTGGCTTCTGAGAGTGCCGCCGGTGTCGTCTTTGAGCGACTGCTCGTCCTATGTAGCTGTCCTCAATGCTGGATTGAAACGGGCGATGGCTGGAGCCTCAAGCGTTAAGCCAGGCAAGGCGCTCGACGAATTGCAGGCGCACCGAGCGCTCTTCGAGATTTTTTGTGCGATCTTGAGCGTTTGATCTTCTTTGATCACGACAGCTTTGGGGGCACGCGGCCGCCCGATAGAATTGCTGCTCCTACGCGAACGCCGCTCGCTTATGCTATATATTCCTAATCCATCATACACGCGAGCGGTGGGGGTGGCGGATGCTCGAAAGTCGGGTCAACAAACCACGACACCCGACAAAACCTTCGGGTCGCAAGGGACGCCTGTCCGAATATGGGGGCGAGCGGCGGATCGTCACCGCTCTCTGTTATGATCTCGTCGGGTCGACGAGACTTCTCCACCTGCTCGACATAGAAGACTATCAGGAACTGATCGTTGCGTTTCAGAATGCAGCGAAACACGCGATAATCTCTCATTCCGGCGTCATGCAGCTTGAGGCTGGAGATGGTGGCGTGGCGCTCTTTCCGATCGAGTTGGGTGCGAAGGATGCGGCATCGCTCGCCATTCGGGCGGGTCTCGCGATCGTCGAGGGCTGCGCGGGCGTTGCCCGAGAAGCCGGGCGCGGCGACTTGCACGTTCGCGTCGGGATCGCGACATCTGTCGCGCTCATTCCGGAGACGCAGGAGGAGAAGGGGGAACCGGTTACGGGTGCTGCACTGGCCATAGCCACCCGTCTGGAAGAGATCGCCGCGCCAGACACCGTTTTTGTTTCGGGAGACACGCGCGACCTGGCTGGTAGGTCGCATGCTTTCGTGTTCGAAGGCGCCAGGACGCTCAAGGGCTTCACTGTGCCCGAGAAGGTATGGCGCGCACTCGGGCACAAGATTGATGTCGACAGGTTCTACGCTTTCGGGAGCCTTGGCGGCCCCTTCATTGGCCGCGAAAGCGAGTTGAACACGATCGCCGCCTGTTGGGAAAAGGTCTCCGCGCAAGGTGGCGAAATCCTCCTGCTCGAAGGAGATGCAGGCATCGGAAAATCGCGGCTTCTGCGGGAAGTCCGCAAGATGACGCGCGACCGGCGATCAGGGCTGTACTTCTTTCAGTGCCTGCCAGGCGGGCATCGCTCGACGCTGCATCCCCTGTTGAACAGTCTTATGGGCGCAACGTCTGGACAAGACGATCAACTGGGCCTGTCGGCCTCCGCTGTAGCAGCCCCCTTTGAACGAAACGGCATTCGCGACGCAGAAACGATTGAGACATTCGCGTATTTGCTGGGTGCGCTGGGACGAAATCAACGGCTCGCCGACAACGACCCCAAAGCCATCCGGGAAAAGGCTCATCGCGCCGTGTTTCGCGCACTCGCGGCGTTGTGCGTGAACGGGCCGATCGTCCTGGCTGTCGAAGACATCCACTGGATCGATCCCACCTCCCGGGATCTGCTGGCGGAGGCCGCTCGGGTTGCACGCCAACTTCCGATTCTCCTTATCGCGACCTCACGTCTCGGGTTTGCATCGGACTGGCTGGACGCGGCCAACCCCACGCGGCTGACGCTGCTCCCGCTTGATCGTGACGAAACACGACAGGCGATAGAGGCAAGATGGCCGGAGCAGAGGCAGGGCATGCTTCCTGAACTCTATGACGTTATCGAGAGGATATCCGGCGGCGTTCCGCTCTTTATCGAGCAAATCTGCCAATGGGTCTCGGAGAACGTTGCCGCAGACACTATGAGCCTGTCGGAAAACGTTAAACCCAGCCATGTGTCGGCGTTCGAGGAAATACTGGATGCACGCCTCAACCACCTGGGCACGGCCAGAGACGTGGCGCGAGCGGGAGCAGTTGCGGGCAGCCGGTTCACGCTGTCGTTGCTTCGCGAGCTGCTGCCAGGGCTGGGCAAAAAGTCTTTGGTTAAGGCCGCCGATACCCTGAGTGATTCAGGGTTCCTGATGCGGATCAGGACGCGAGGGCATATCGCCTACGGTTTCCGGCACGTTTTGATTCAGGAAACGATCTACAACGGGCTCTTGCGCAGGCAGCGGCAGGCATTGCATCGGCGGCTGTTCATTGCTGTCAGTCAAAACCGCCAAATGGCCGCTTGGATGGACACCGGAACGCTCGCCGAACATGCGGAACGAGCGGGCTTCATCGAAAACGCAATCGAATTGTACACTGCGGCGGGCAAGGAAAGTTCGAGCCGATCGGCGATGGTAGAGGCGCGCAACTACCTGGAGCACGCCGTGGAGATTTGCGACCGGTTCGGCGAGGGACATGCGATCGAAACACTGCAGCTGTCCGCGCTGACTTCGCTCGGCCCAGTTTTGACCGGTCTTGTCGGACTGAACTCACCTCCAGCTCGCAAGTTATATGAAGATGGCGTAGCCATCGCCCGTCGGCAACCGATGGAAGAGCAATCCAGATGGTTTCCGATCTATTGGGGGTGGTGGCTCACGGGAACAGACTTTCGCGTTATGCGCGAACGCGCTCTGCAAGTGCGGGCCATGCAGGCTGGGACGGAAGATCCGGAGATCAAGCTCCAGGTCAACCATTGCATCTGGGCCATTGATTTTAACCTTGGAAACCATCGAGAGGCCCAGGATGCGATTAAGGCCGGACTGGCGCTTTATGATGAGCAATCGGCGAAAACCAACCGAACGTTATTTGGCGGCCATGACGCCAAGGTGTGCGGTCTAGGGCAACTGGCCCTTTCGCTGTGGCTGACAGGACAATCGAAAGCATCGGATTCGGCTCTTTCGAAGATGGTCGCGTTCGTCGACCGGATATCACACGCGCCCAGCAAGGCGCATTCACTTGATACGGAAGCGGTGTCTGCGTTCTATCGGGACGACTATGGGCGTCTCACCGAAATTTCCAAGAGAATGGCAGACTTCGCGAGATCGCATGAAATGCAGTCGCTGTCGGGCCTGTCGCTGCTGTTTGCTGGATGGGCTCTAGCGCATGGGGAAAGCCTCACGAGCGGACATGCGATGTTTCGCGAAGGGCTGTCGCTCTTGAGAAGCCTTGGTGTCGTCGCAGATCTCCCGCTTTATCTCTACATGCACGCCACGCTGCTCGGGCAAGCTGGCAACTATGAGTCAGCGCTCGAGGTCGCGAATGATGCGATCGAAAAGGCGAAGGAAACCGGTCATGCCTATTGGCTCGCGGAGCTCTACCGTCGCCGCGCCGTTCTTCAGGCGCGGGGCAGCACCACCAAGGATCCCATCATCCTCGACCTGCGCTCAGCCGTAGATATCGCCGAGAGTCAAGGAGCAAAGGCACTTCTGCGACGGGCGAGACATTCAATCCAGGAGCTTGGCGTTGCCGTTTAACATTGAACCTGCGAGGCAGAAAACCGACGATCCGTCAAACCTTGAGGGGATGCTTGCACGTTTTCGCGACGCCATACTTGCCGGCCTTAGCAAGCCGCTTTCTCCCCCCGCGGACCTCGAAGAGGCCGAGCAATGCTTGCGCGCGATTTTACCGCTCTGCCGCCGTACGGGCATAACCCGGCTCGGTGATCTGACCGGACTTGACCGGATCGGCCTGCCTGTAGCTCAAGCCGTTCGACCCGCCGCTCTCTCTGAAGTCACGTCGCTCGGGCGAGGCCTTTCCATGGCGGGAGCGGCGGTGGGGGCGATCATGGAATCGCTTGAGCGGTTCTACGCCGAAGCCATTCCCTCGGAGCGGGTATTTTCCACCACGGCGGATGAACTCAACATCGCCGACGGCCTGTTTGAAAACCTTCTGGCACCTGATCGCCAGGGGAACTGGCGGGCACGGACGATACCCTGGATCACCGGCGTCGACATCACGGCTGGTTTCCCACAATCGGTCCCCCTGGAACTTGTTCACACCTGCTACACGGACCCGCCGCCCGCTCATGATGGCCTGTTCATGCGCACGACCACGGGTCTCGCCTGTCATATGACCGTCTTCGGTGCATTTGCGCATGGATTGTTCGAATGTATTGAGCGCGACGCCATCGCGCGCGCCTTCGCCACCCACGGCTTCTTCGATCGAATGCGCATTTCCCCGTTTGGGCTGGGTGACGGAGTTGATCACATAC
Source organism: Ensifer sp. 22460 (assembly GCF_052044935.1). Lineage (NCBI taxonomy): Bacteria > Pseudomonadati > Pseudomonadota > Alphaproteobacteria > Hyphomicrobiales > Rhizobiaceae > Ensifer > Ensifer sp. 22460. Next base: position 88,897 of record NZ_JBQENZ010000030.1, on the reverse strand, counting down.
TGTCCGTTGCGGGCGAGCACCATGTTTCCTTCGGCCTTTGGCTAGCCCCTTCGCCGGCAGATGTCCCAGTGATCTGGTGCCAGACGATCGAGACAGGTCCGGGCGAACCGATCCTTGCTCTTCCGACCGAGGGCTACGCGGCAGGACCGAGCATCGCCGCGGCAGCGAAGAGCGCGATGCTCGAAGCGCTGTCAGCGCGGGCCGGGGCGATATCAGGCGCGCGCGACGATCAAACCCGGGAGCATTACAGACGTAGCACCGACTCGGTCGTCGCCAAGGCCCGCCAGCTTATTCTTATGGACACGTCCGGGTTGCCGCGTCAGGCAATCGAAGCACCCGCCGTTTCGGATCTCGGCGCGCTCATCAACAGGGTCCTATCCGCCGGCATGGGGCCCATATTGGCCGTGCCGGTGGGAACGGACGTCGAAACAGGCGTTCAGTGCGTGAGAATCATCCTTCCCGGAGCCAGTCCCTTTTTGATCGTGCGGTGAGTGTTCACATGGTCGATGCGAGCGAGAAAGGTCCGATCCTGGTGTTTCTTGGTCCGACGCTTCGGCTGGCCGAGGCGGAGCCGGTTCTCGACGCCATCTACCTGCAGCCCGCCGCGCAAGGCGATATTCTGCTCGCCGCCCACGCATTCCGCCCGCGGGCGATGGTCCTGATCGACGGGCAATTCGAGGACAGGCCGGCTGTCCGACACAAGGAAATCCTCTGGGCAATGGCACAGGGGATCGTCGTGATCGGCGCGGCAAGCATGGGCGCGCTCAGGGCGGCGGAACTCAGTGAATTCGGCATGATCGGTGTCGGCCTGATCTACAGGTGGTATCGGCGCTGGCGGCTTGCTCCCGATGATGCGGTCGCCGTTCTTTCGGGGCCGCCGGAGCTTGGCTTTCTTCCTTTGACAGACGCCTTGGTCGATCTCCAGCGGACGTTCGCCAGCCTGACACGCCGGGATTTCATAACGGCAGCCGATCGCGACTTGCTCACAACAACTGCGCGAAACATGAACTTTCGAGAGCGCCGGTTCGAAGCGATTTTACGGGATGCAGGATGGCAGGAGGAGGGGCTCAAGCAATTGCAGAAGGAGATGGTGGGGCAAAAAAGACGGGACGCTCTGCTTGCGCTGCGAAACGCGCGGTCCCTCGTGATGCAGGAAAATACGGGGCCTGTGAGCTGTGCGTGGGTTGCAACGAACACCTTTGTCCGGGATCTTGAGGCGGGCGGCATTGACTCAACATTAGCAAACACTTATAAATTGAATCCTTAATCCCAGATTTTTCAATCGAGGGGGGCAATTGTGCGATGCGTCTGCTTCGGGACGATGCCCTCGACTCTGGAAATGCGCGTGTCGGCACGCGGTTTTGGATTTATCCGCAGCCCCCCTTCATTCCCGGATACGAACAGCCCGATCGTGTGTGGCTATCGATACCACGCGACGAATTAGGCGAGGGCCCCAGTGACCTCTCCATGTATGTCGCGGATCCGCTCTATGACAAGCAGCCCTATGGCCTCGCGAGCTTGCCGCCATTCGGCGGGGCGAAGCGCGCGCCGGTGAGGCCGGGTCCGGATCGCCACTTCGACAACATCGATCCAACCTCCCGGCCATTTCTTGCTGTTCACGCCTACGCCTGCGTGCGTTTCGTTCTCGACATTTGGCAGAGCTATTTGGGGCGGCGGGTCCACTGGTTCTTCGATCAGACCTTTCCAAGGCTAGAAATCGTTCCATTTGTCGATTGGGACAATGCTCAAGCGGGCTACGGTTTTCTGGAACTGGGTTGGTCCGACGTCGACGGCATCATGAGACCATACGCGTTGAATTTCGACACGATCGCGCACGAGGTCGGGCATCTGATCATGCTCTCGGAGACGGGTGTACCGACTGTGACATCGCCTGATGGCGACTTCTTTTCGTTCTCCGAAGCCTTTTCGGACTGTGTTTCACTGATCTCGTTCTTGCACTTTGATTCCGCGATTGACCGGCTTTTGCGGCGAACGAGAGGCAATCTGCTGCTCTACAACGAACTGAACCGCTTTGCGGAGACGAGCCCCGAAACGCAGATTCGCTTGGCCACCAATTTCCGGCGAATGTCCGCAACTACCCGCGAGGCGCACGACCGCGCGCTGCCGTTCGTTGGCGCCATCTTTGACAGCATCGTTGCACTTTATCATCGCGATCTGGTCGCGAACGGTTGCGCCGACAGGCGGCTTCTGGATGTCGATATCCGGGAACTGGCGCGGGACGAATTTGATACTTTTCGGCATGCGACGGCGGAGGCCTTCGGCACCAAGCCATTATATTTCAAGCTGGCATTGACCGCCGCGCGAGACGCGGTGGGTGCGGCACTCGCGACGTCATTGAGCACACTCGATCTGAACACACTGCGCCTTGAGCAGGCGGCAGAGGCCATCGTCGCCTCGGCGGACGGGCCGGCCGCCGAATTGCTCGAAGAGAATTTCGCTTGGCGCGAAATCATCGCTTCAAGGTAAGTCAAGGGAGGAAAAAATGAGTGGTTGTTGCGCAAATCCTGTTGTTGGATATCCACTAGATCAAAAGGATCTAGAAGATGTAATTGAATATAAGTCGTATCGACCAGGAGATATTAGATTATATGGACGGCCGACGAGGTTTTATGAAAGAAAGAATAAAGATAAAAATATTAGAGAATCTCTCGATGTGATTGAGAAAAAGCTAAGATCTATTGGAGAAACAGGGATAATTGATGATATAAACAGGATGATAGAGGAGATTTTGGATTACATAAAGAAAAGCTCTGGAATCGTTGGCGATGGAGTAACGATCGCATTATTTGATGGAAAATACTATAGCTTCCTTCCCGTTAGTTTTGGGGGTGAAGTAGAGTATCTAAAGAGCATTGGCGTGATTTATGGTTATGCCTATGAGGGGCACTGCTACAAGCTGCCAAAACCGCAGATCATGTGTCTATCGGAAAGGCCGACGGCAATCGCCGACGGCGATTGCGGCTGCGATTGTGGATTTGACGCGAAATTCGGCTACGCCGTTTGGTCGATCGACAAACTCGAGCGGGCCATATCTCTCGACATCCGCGCCGACAACCTCAAGACGTTGGTGCTGGACGAAAACCTGCCAGGCAACCGGTCGCCGCTCGCCTATGCGCAGACGATGGCGTTGGCCCCACAGCGGCAACGCGACTGACGGGCGCGCCCTTTTATCCTCGGGAGCTCACGGCCTGCACCAGTGAGTTGCCAACCTTTCAGGTTGGCAACTGCGCGATTTTCGCCGGACCGCACAGACTTTGCAATGAACCACGCTACCATTCTTCGGCGAGTTCAGACCGGCCGGCAAAACAACGCCCGCCTCCAACTGTTCGAAAGCTTCGGACCGCAGCGAGAGACGACATTATCGACATTGCCCGGTCGCTGGCGCGGCCGGGCAGATGAGGGGCGGGGATTTATCGGTCCGCCTCGCATGTTGAGCGGGAGCCCGAACGCCTTGCCGTTCCAGCTCCGCGCGAGGGTTACTCCGCGAAATGAGTCAGCCAGTGGCGTGGCTTGTTGTCCGCCAGCTGAGCGACCCGGTCGATCCTGTTGCTCATTACCCAGGCCATGGGCTGCTGGTGCAACGGCAACATGATCATTTCGTCCTTGACCATCTGGAGTGCCTTGGTCTGCAGCTCGAGCCGTTTCGTCCGATCCATTTCGGTCGATGCCTGGATGACGAGCTTGTCAATCTCCGGATAGCTCCAGCCACCCCAGTTGAACACGCCCGCCTTGTCGCTCTTCGTCTCGATCATCTGGAGCAGGATCGAGTAGCTGTCCAGCATCGGCTCGTTCGCCCAACCGATGATGTAGACGTCGGAGAGGCCACCCGTACGCTTGGGCGCCTGTGCGGCCGTCGGGCCGATGTCGAGTTGCGGCTTGAAGCCGGCGCGGCTCAGCATGTTGACGATGCTCTGGCAAAGCTCCTCCTCGTTGACATAGGCCTCGTTCGTGCAGACGAGTGTGAATGGGAGGTCGGTTGCGCCGGCTTCTGCCAGCAGCTTCTTCGACAGTTCGGGATCGAACGGCACCACCTTGTCCAGTGCTTCGCTATATCCGGGAATCTCCGGCGCAATGATCGCGCCCGCCGTCCTCGATTTGCCGCGCATGACCCGTTTCTGGATGAGCTCCTTGTCGAGCGCGTGAGCGACGGCCTGGCGAACACGCAGGTCGTTGAACTTGTTGTCGATGCCGTCGGCCAGTTTCGGCTTGCGGTTGAAGCCCATCATGATGGTGCGCAGGTCGGTGCGCTCCATGACCTTCAGATCCGGCTGCGCGAGAAGGCGCGGTAGATCCTGCGCAGGCGCATTCTCGGTGAAGTTGATCTCACCCGACAGCAGTGCGGCGACGCGCGTCGCGGCCGAGACGATCGGTGTAAACTCGATACGATCGATGTTGGACTGCGACTTGTCCCACCACTTGTCGTTCTTGATCAAAACGGTCTTGCTGTCGGGCGCGCGGCTCTCGAGCTTGAACGGTCCCGTGCCGTTGGTGTGGTAGGTGGCGTAGCCTTCGATCTTCTTGCCGACGTCGGTCGGCTTCAGCGAGTTGTTGTCGGTAAGCCACGTAGCGTCGAAAATGTGGATGTTCGTCAGGTCGTTCAGCAGCAGTGGGTAGGGTCCGACCAATTCGATATCGATGGTGTGGTCGTCCACCTTCTTTGCCGACTTGTAGGCGGGGAGGTTGCCACGCAGTGGAGACACCGGATCGCTGACCCGAGTGAGAGAGGCGATCACGTCGTCCGCAGTGAAATCGGCGCCATCGTGGAACTTGACGCCCTCGCGCAGATGAAACCGCCAGATCGTGTCTGATACCGTCTCCCAGGACGTTGCCAGCGCCGGCTCGATCTTCAGTTCGGCGTCAAAGCGGACAAGCCCCTCGTAGACGTGGTTGAGGAAGGACAGCGTGTAGCTGTCGCCATAAGAATAGGGGTCGAGCGAATAGATGTCGCGCGAGGCGCCCCATTTGAGCGTTTCCGCATGGCCCGGCGCGGAAAGCGCAGCCGACATGACGGCTGCGAGAATTAATTTCTTGAGCATTCTGCTGTTCTCCTTGGTTGAGGTCACCTGTCCCCTTGAACGGGAATCTTCTTTTTAAGAGGCAAGGACGGCCCGCAGGCCGTACGTCTGGTCGCCCGATGCGGGTCGGCAACTGGCGCGGCCTGTCGTTGGCGCGGGCAGGACCTGCTCGATCTTGTCAGTCACCGCCCGGGCCGTAGACACCCTGTGCGCGGGGATCATGATCAACTCGCGTCCCTGGCCAGTGAGGCAGTCGAGTTGAAGCGTCCCGGCGATGTTTGAAACGCCAAGTCTGTTGTCGATCAGTTGTCAGTCTGTAGCCAGCGCACGCGCCACCTCGATCACAGGCTTGTCCCCGCACCCTTTCATGGATGTGGTTGAGAAACCCAAGGTTCGATGTAGGACGTGGGAATAGGGATCGAACGAGGAGATGTCAGGCTGGCCGGCCCGGCGGAGCATGTTGGCGTGTGCGACCGTCGCCAAAAGCCGCACGGATATGCTGTCGCGACGTCTTGCAAAGACCTTGCATCAACCTGCTCCTCCCTAGCTCGTTGCTGCTGATCGGCACAATCGCACACCAAAAGGATTTGTCAACGTATTTGTCGACAATTATGAGTACTACTATCAGCCATATTGTCGACAATCTACGCGGCGGCTAGGTCCCCCGCGCTGCCGGGTGCTAGTTCAGTTTTCCAGAGTTGTTGCGGCAAGTAAGAACGTCGATGCGGGCGCGTACGCGGGCGACGCCTTCGGCGATACTCGCGCTTGGAATGGATGAGTAGCCCATGCGGAAATAGCGGCAAGGCTGGTCGCTTCTCGGGAAGAAGGGCGAGCCGGATTCGACCAGCACGCCGTCCTGCCGCAGTTCGCTCACCAGACGGTCGGCATCCAGCCCCTCCGGCCCCTCCATCCAGAAGGACGTGCCGCCGAAGGTTGAGGAACCGGCGATCGTCAAGTTTTCGCGGCGAAGCGACTCTGCCATCAGCACATGACGCTTGTGGTACTCGGTCCGCATGCGGTGCAGTACGGCGTCATAATGGCCGAGCGCCAGAAAATAGGCAGCGGTGCGCTGCAGGTGGCCGGGCGGGTGACGCAGCATCAGCGAGCGAAGCGCGCGCGCCTCGCGAATGAAGGGTGCAGGCGCCACGAGATAGCCGAGCCGAAGCCCGGGAAACAGGGATTTTGAGAAGCTGCCGATGTAGAGCACCCGGCCCGTCGGATCGAGCGCTTTCAGCGCCGGCGAGGGCGGAGCGAGGTAGCTGATCTCGAACTCGTAGTCGTCCTCGACAATGACGAAATCTCTCTCCTCCGCTGCTTCAAGCAGTTGCGTTCGCCGGTCGACCGGCATGGTCGCGCCTGTCGGCGAATGGTGGCTCGGGGTCACGAAGACGGCGTCGACTTTCTCCGGTAGCGCATCCGGCGACAGGCCCTCGCGATCGACGTCGACGGTCGTGACGTCAGCACCGCTGAGCAGCAGCGAGGCGCTGATATCCGGGTGGCAAGGGTTTTCGCAGACGGCGGCTGAGCCCTTTTCCAGGATCAGTCGGGTGACGATCCAGAGCGCATTCTGCGCGCCGACGGTAACGAGGATTTCGTCCGGAGTGGCGTGAATGCCGCGCCGCGGCAGCGTGCGCGAGCAGATGTAGTTGACGAGCCGCACGTCGTCGGCAGCGGCGAAATCGCTCGCCATCAGCACGAAGTCCTCGCGCGCAAGCGCCCGGCGAGCGCAATCACGCCAGGCGTTGAGGTCAAACAGCGTGGGGTCCATCTGGCCGTAGAGGAAGGGGAAAGGGTAGCGTCGCCAGTCCAGCGGTTTGTGGACCTGGCGCACGACGTCGAAGCTCATCTTGATCTTGCGGCTCCAATCGACCGGATCGGCGCCGCCCGATGGGCGTTCCCCTTCCACATCCATGCCTGGCGGATTGCCGGCGATACGATAGGAACTGCGGTTGACGGCTTCGACATAGCCTTGGCTGATCAGTTCCTGATAGGCGAGCGTCACCGTGATGCGCGAGATCCGGAGATAGTCCGCGAGTTTGCGCGTGGAAGGCAGGTGCGCGTGCGGCTGCACCCGCCCGGCAAGCACGGCCGAAACGATCGTTTCGCGCAGCTGTGCCTGCAGGCCAATCCCGCTGTCGCGATCGATGAAGAAGATGGTTTCGGAAACATTCGTCCGCACGACGCCGGCCCCCAATGACGTTAATCTGGATCTATTCAACTTCCATACTGGATATAACGCAAGCCGGATCTCGGTCTTATCGTCATGAGCAAGATCGGAAAAACCGGTCAGTGAATAAACAAAGAGGAGGACGAAGCATGCTACATGGACATTTCAGACGACTGGCCGCAGCAGCCAGCATTGTGGCGAGCCTTGCCGCATCCGGCGTGGCTTATGCCGAAACGAAGCTCGTCGTCGGCTATCAGCAGATCGTCGGCCCGTTTGTGGCTGCGATCGCCGACGGGCGCTTCGACGCCGCCGCCAAAGAGGCCGGTTACTCGATCGACTGGCGCCAATTCAGCTCGGCCGGCGACATCACGACGGCGCTCGCCTCGGGCGACGTGCCGATCGGCGTTCTCGGTTCGACTGGCACCGCGGCTGCCGCCACGCGCGGTGTCGAACTGCAACTCTTCTGGATCCTCGACAATATCGGTCAATCGGAGGCGTTGGTCGCCCGCGACGGTTCGGGCATCGAAACGCCCTCGGACCTCAAGGGCAAGAAGGTCGCCGTGCCCTTCGTCTCGACCTCGCATTTCCATCTTTTGGTCGGCATGAACAAGGTCTGGAACGTTGACCCGCGCGAAGTGGAAATTCTCAATCTGAAGCCGCCGCAAATCGTCGCCGCCTGGCAGCGCGGCGATATCGATGCCGCCTATGTATGGCCGCCGGCGCTTTCTGAAATTCAGAAGACTGGCAAGACGATCTCCGATTCCCAGGTGATCGGTGATGCGAGTGTGCCGACCTTCGACGGGCTAGTGGTTGACAAGGCCTGGGCCGCGGAAAATCCGAAGCTCATGGAGGCCTTCACCAAGGTCCTGGCGAAAGCTTATGCCGACTACAATGCCGACAAGGCGGCGTGGACGGAGGAATCTCAGCAAGTCCAGGGCATCGTCAAGCTGATCGGCGGCGATGGCCCGAGCACGGTCGAAGCCTTACGTCTTCTTTCGTTCCCGAATGCGGATGAGCAGGCCTCCGAGGTTTGGCTCGGCGGTGGCGCCACGCGCGCGCTCACCGAAAGCGCCAAGTTCCTCGTCGAGCAAAAGCAGATCGGCAATTCGCTCGACGATTACGCGCCCTATGTGAACGCCGACTTTGCCAAGGCGGCCGCGCAATAATTTGATCTGCTGATTGCGCCGGTCCTGAGGAGCGGCCGGCGCGTCCATCATCAAGACCGTGACCGAGGTGCAGGGAGGCATTTCTCATGGAAACATTGAGCGTCAGGAACATCAGTCTGACCTATCCGGGCCTGTACTCGGACCAGGCGATCATCGCCTTGAAAGGTGTCAACCTTACCATCAACAGCGGCGACTTCGTCGTCGCACTCGGCGCCTCGGGTTGCGGAAAGACGACGCTGCTCAACCTGATGGCGGGCTTTATGGCCCCCTCGGAGGGCGACATCACGCTTGGCAACCACCAAGTCAACGGACCGGGTGCCGAGCGTGGCGTGGTCTTCCAGAAGCACGCGCTTCTGCCGTGGCTGAACGTCATAGAGAACACCGAATTCGGCCTCAAGCTGCGCGGCGTCGACAAGGCGACCCGACGGGACCTCGCCACTAAGAACCTCGCTCTGGTCGGCCTGCAGGACTTCCACCGCCACATGATCTATCACCTCTCGGGCGGCATGCAGCAACGTGTCGGCATCGCGCGGGCGCTGACCTGCGACCCGGCCATGCTGTTGATGGACGAGCCGATGGCGGCTCTCGACGCGCTGACGCGCGAGACGATCCAGGAACTGCTGCTCAAGGTCTGGCAGCTCACCAACAAGATGTTCTTCTTCATCACCCACAGCGTGGAGGAAGCGTTGTTCCTCGGCTCGCGGCTGATCGTCATGTCGCCGCGCCCGGGCCGCATCACCCACACTTACGAGCTCAACTTCAACAAGCGTTTCCTCGCCGAGGGCAATGCCCGTGCGATCAAATCCAGCCCGGAATTCATCCGCATGCGCGAGGAGGTGCTCGGCATCATCTATGGCGACGAACGTGCGTCCGGCAACCCGGAGGTGGCCCATGCTTGACAGAGTGACACGGGCCAAGCCCGTAAAGGCCGGCAAGATCTTCGGCGCTCCGGGTGACGGAAGCAGCGGATTGATCAGCTTTTCAACGACACTCGTGCTCGTCGCCCTCTGGTTCCTCGTTACCGAATCCGGTTGGGTCAAGCCGCTTTTCCTGCCGTCGCCGCTGGCGGTCTGGGACAAGTTCATGCTGGCGCTGACGGACGGTGTTTCGAACTCGACCCTGATACAGCACACGCTTGCCAGCATCAGTCGCGTCTTCGGTGCCTTCCTGCTGGCGCTGGTAACGGCGGTTCCGATCGGCATCCTGATGGGCGTCAACCGCTTCGTGCGCGGTCTGTTCGATCCGATCATCGAATTTTACCGGCCGCTGCCGCCGCTTGCCTATCTGCCACTGGTCATCATCTGGCTCGGCATCGGCGAGTTCCCGAAGGTGTTCCTCATCTATCTGGCGATCTTCGCGCCGATGGCGATTGCCGCAAGGGCAGGGGTACGTTCGGTCTCAACCGAGCAGATCCACGCGGCCTATGCGATGGGCGCCACTCGTGGGCAGGTGATCAGCCAGGTGATCATGAAGGCCGCCTTGCCCGAGATCTTCACCGGCATGCGCATTGGCATCGGTGTCGGCTGGACGACCCTGGTGGCGGCGGAAATGGTGGCTGCCAACCGAGGGCTCGGCTTCATGGTTCTGAACGCGGCCGAAAACCTCGAAAGCGACACGGTGATCATGGGCATCTTCATCATCGGCATCTTCGCCTTCGCCTTCGATCTTCTGATCCGCTACCTCGAAAAGGTGCTGATCCCCTGGAAGGGCCGCCTTTAACCAGAGATTCCCGCTCTCAAGTGGAATCACTGGAGACGGAAAGATGGCCTAGAATCAAAGTGCTAGAGCGTTCCTTTGCGCGTTCAATTGAACGCACGGCGCTCTAGGCGACAGCTTCGACAAATCATTCGTACCCGGCCTGGCGGCCTTTGAAGACGGCGTCTCCCGTCTCCGGCGAAGCCATGCCTGACGACTAAGCCAAAGGACAGGACGATGACACTGACTGCAACCGATCTCAAAACCTTGTTCGATGCCTTCAACCGGCACGACATCGATGGGGTCATGCGCTTCTTTGCCGAGGACTGCGTTTTTAACGCGGTCGGCGGACCCGAGGTCTACGGCGCCCGCTTCACCGGTAGAGCGGCGATTGCTGACGCCTTCAGCGGCGTCTGGACATCGATGCCGGATGCCGAATGGGGCAATCACAGCCATTTCGTCGAAGGCGACCGTGGCGTGTCCGAATGGACCTTCTCCGGCACGGCGGCCGACGGCAGCCGCATCGAGGCGGAGGGCTGCGACCTTTTCACCTTCCGCAACGGCAAGATCGTGCGCAAGCAGGCGTTCCGCAAGAACCGCCCGGTCCTGCAACCCCGCTACTGAGCGCTGGAGCGAAAGCCATGCAATTGCGCGCCACCCCCTTGAAGCCCGCGAGAGAGCCGTTCGATCCGGCCTATGACCCCAACCATGCCCGCAGCCCTGGCACGGGCAAGGACTATGCGCCGACTTACTGGATCGGCACCGCCGGGCCGGAACCGGAGGATGACGGTCCCGTCATGCGGGATATCGACGTCGACGTCGCCGTCATCGGCTCGGGCTATACCGGTCTCTCCTGCGCCATTCATCTGGCCCGCGAGCACGGCATCAAGGCGACGGTGCTGGAGGCAAACAGCGTTGCCTGGGGCTGCAGCACCCGCAATGGCGGGCAGGCGCAGCTTTCGGCTGGCCGTCTGAAGCGCTCGCAGTGGATTGCCCGCTGGGGCGTCGACGTCGCCCGCAAGATGCACGCCGAGATTTCCGAAGGCTTCGACCTCTTTCGCGCCCTGATCCGCGAACCGGAAATCGACTGCGACCCGCAGGACGGCGGCCACCTCTATATCGCCCACCGCGACAAGATGTTGCCGGCGCTCGAAAGCGAGGTGCGGGTCCTCAACGACACCTTCGGCTATCCCGCCCGCATGGTCTCGCGCGACGAGATCCACCGCGATTTCGTCCGCGACGAGGAGGCGCGCGGGGCGATGTACGAGCCCGATGGCGTGGGCATCCACGCCGCCAAGCTCGCCTTTGGCTACTTGAGGCTTGCTCGCAAGCTGGGCGCAAAGGTGCATACGTCGAGCCCCGTGCTCGATTGCACGGCCAAGGGCGGCGTGCACTACCTCACCACCCCGGGAGGCACGGTTCGGGCGCGCGCCGTCTGCATCGCGACTGCCGGGTACACCTCGCCCGGCATGAACGCGCTCACCCGCCACCGGCTGATGCCGATCCTGTCGAACTCGATCGTCACCCGGCCACTGACAACGAGCGAACTGCAGGCGTTGAACTTCAAAGCCCGCATCCCGCTCACTGACACGCGGACGCTCCGCCACTACTACCGCATGCTGCCGGATGGCCGGGTGCAGATCGGTAGCCGCAGTGCCATCACCGGGCGCGATGCCGGCAATCCGAAGCATCTCGAACTGCTTCTCGCCGGCCTCTATCGCAAGTTTCCGGCGCTCCGCGGCATCGACATCGATTACTCCTGGTGGGGCTGGGTGGATGTCAGCCACGACATGATGCCGCGCATCTTCCAGCCGGATCCGGGCCAGAGGCTGTTCTACGCCATGGGCTATGGCGGCAACGGCGTCATGTATTCCGCCCAGGCCGGCCGCCGCATGGCCCAGATGGTCGCCGGCAAGGGTGGCGGTCTCGACCTACCGATCTTCACCTCGTCCCTGCCGAGCCACGGGCTGCTGACGCCGTTCCGGCGGCTTGGCCAATGGGGAATGTACCGCTGGTACTACCTCCGCGACGAAATCCTATAACCCTTTGAAATAACTGCCAGGAAAGGAACCACCCCATGAAAATGACCACCGAGGAAGCCTTCGTCAAAGTTCTTCAGATGCATGGCCTCGAACATGCCTTCGGCATCATCGGCTCGGCCATGATGCCGGTGTCGGACCTCTTCCCGAAGGCCGGCATCAAGTTCTGGGACTGCGCCCATGAGACCAATGCCGGCATGATGGCCGATGGTTTCAGCCGCGCGACCGGCACCATGTCGGTCGCGATCGGCCAGAACGGCCCTGGCGTCACCGGCTTCATCACCGCGATCAAGACCGCCTACTGGAACCACACGCCGCTTCTGATGGTGACGCCCCAGGCGGCCAACAAGACGATCGGCCAGGGCGGCTTCCAGGAAGTCGACCAGATGGCGATGTTCGAGGAAATGGTCTGTTACCAGGAAGAGGTGCGGGACCCCTCGCGTATCCCTGAGGTGCTCAACCGCGTCATCGAGAAGGCCTGGCGTGGCTGTGCGCCTGCGCAGATCAACATCCCGCGCGACTACTGGACCCAGGTGATCGACGTCGACCTGCCGGCGATCGTCCGCTTCGAACGTCCCGCCGGCGGACCGCAGGCGATCTCTGAGGCCGCAAAGCTGCTGTCGGAGGCGAAATTCCCTGTTATCCTCAATGGTGCCGGCGTCGTCATCGGCAATGCCATTTCGGATTCCATGAAGCTTGCCGAACGCCTCGACGCGCCGGTCTGCTGTGGCTACCAGCACAATGATGCCTTCCCCGGCAGCCATCGCCTCTCGGTCGGACCGCTCGGCTACAACGGCTCGAAGGCAGCGATGGAACTGATCTCTAAGGCCGACGTCGTGCTGGCGCTCGGTACCCGGCTCAATCCCTTCTCGACGCTTCCGGGTTATGGCATCGACTACTGGCCGAGGAACGCTTCGATCATCCAGGTCGATATCAACGCCGATCGGATCGGGCTGACCAAGAAGGTGTCGGTCGGCATCTGCGGCGATGCCAAACAGGTCGCCCGCCAGATCCTCGAGCAGCTCTCACCGTCAGCCGGCGATGCAGGGCGCGAAGAGCGCAAGGCGGCAATCCACCAGACCCGTTCTGCCTGGCAGCAGCAGCTTTCCTCGATGGATCATGAGGATGACGATCCGGGCACGGAATGGAACGAGAGCGCACGTTCGCGCGAGCCGAACCGCATGTCGCCGCGCCAGGCCTGGCGAGCGATCCAGGCGGCCCTGCCGAAGGAGGCGATCATCTCCACCGACATTGGCAACAATTGCGCGATCGGCAACGCCTATCCGACCTTCGAAGCCGGCCGGAAATATCTGGCACCGGGCATGTTCGGCCCCTGCGGTTACGGCTTCCCGTCGATCGTCGGCGCGAAGATCGGTTGCCCTGACGTCCCGGTGGTCGGTTTTGCCGGTGACGGCGCCTTCGGCATCTCGATGAACGAAATGGGCTCGATCGGCCGCGAGGGCTGGCCGGCCATCACCATGGTGATCTTCCGCAACTATCAGTGGGGCGCTGAAAAGCGCAACACGACGCTCTGGTACGCCAACAACTTCGTCGGCACCGAGCTCAACCCCAACCTCTCTTACGCCAAGGTGGCCGAAGGCTGCGGTCTGAAGGGCGTGGCCGTCAACACCACGGCAGCACTCACCGACGCGCTTTCCAACGCGATCGCCGACCAGAAGAGGGGCGTCACGACCTTTGTCGAAGTCATCCTCAACCAGGAACTCGGCGAGCCTTTCCGTCGCGACGCGATGAAGAAGCCGGTGCCGGTGGCCGGCATCGACCGCGCCGACATGCGCCCACAGAAGCGGGCCTGAGCCTACCCGATTGCACGATGCCCGTCCGGAAAACCGGGCGGGCTGAGCTTCCCGCGAGCGACCGGAATGACACCATGACCTTTACCGCCTCTGTCCACCAACGTTTCCGCAGCGTGCCCAACGGCTTTGCGACCTATTGGCCGGGCTTTGCCGTGACCGCGGCCGTCGCCGTCGCCGCACAGTTCCTCTCCGATCACTACGGCGCGCCGGCCATGCTGATGGCGCTTTTGCTCGGCATTGCCTTCCACTTTCTTTCGGAGGAAGGGCGCTGCGTCGCCGGGATCGATTTCTGCGCCAAGAAGGTGCTGCGCATCGGCGTGGCGCTGCTCGGCATGCGGATCAGCGTCGACCTCCTGATCGGGCTTGGCGCCGGCACGATCCTGCTGCTCGTCTCGGCGATCGCGGCCACCATCGGCATTGGCCTGCTCGCCGCAAAACTGCTCGGCCGCGGCTGGCGGCTCGCGCTCATCACCAGCGGTTCGGTCGCCATCTGTGGCGCGTCGGCGGCGATGGCGATCGCTGCCGTGCTTCCGAAAAACGAGTTTTCCGAGCGCAACCTGATCTTCACCGTGCTCTCAGTCACGGTGCTCTCCACCCTTGCAATGATCGCATATCCGATCATTGCCCAGACCATGGGGCTTGATGCACGGGCCACCGGCATCTTTTTCGGCGGCACCATCCATGATGTGGCCCAGGTCGTCGGTGCCGGCTTCTCGGTCTCACCGGAAGCGGGCGAGACGGCGACGCTCGTCAAGTTGATCCGCGTCACCATGCTGGCGCCGGTCGTGCTTATCTTCTCGCTGTCGCTGCGCCATATCCCGCAGCCCGAAGGCGAGACCGGCAAGCGCCCGCCGCTGTTGCCCGGTTTCGTCGTCGCCTTTCTGATCTTTGCGGCGTTCAACTCCTTCGGCCTCGTACCTGAACTGGTGGCCAAGGCCGGCATGGAAACGTCCCGTTGGGCGCTGATTGCCGGCATCGTCGCCGTCGGCATGCGCACCTCGCTCAGGCGCGTGCTTGACGTCGGTGGCGACGCCGTCGCGCTCATCGTCGCCGAAACCGTCTTCATTGCCCTCTTCATCCTCGTCGGCATTCACTATCTGGGGCACGCCTGATGAAACCGCTCGACCGCATTCTCGAAGCCGCGAAATCCGCGCCGCGCCATATCGTGCTTGCCGAAGGAGAAGACCCGCGCATCGTCGAGGGGGCCTTGCGCGCCGTGCGCGCCGGCATTGCCGAAATTACGCTCGTCGGCGGCCGGAACGTCGTTCAGAGGCGGCTGGAGGCCGCCGGCGCGCGCCCGGGCGAAATCCGCATCGAGGATCCGGCGTTGTCGCCGCTCACCCCGCGCCTTGCTGCAGCCTACCATGAGCTGCGCCGAAGCAAGGGCGTCGACGCCGCGGCAGCTGCCGACGCGGTTAGATCGCCGCTCGTCTTTGCCGCGATGATGGTGCGCGAGGATGCCGCCGACGGCACGGTTGGCGGGGCGGTTGCGACCACCGCCGATACGGTGCGCACCGCCCTCCAGACCATCGGGCGTGCGCCGGATGTCAGCCTTGTCTCGAGCTTCTTCCTGATGATGCTGTGTGCGCCGCATCACGCAAAGAAGGGCGCTTTCGTCTTTGCCGATTGCGGCCTCGTGGTGGACCCCGATGCCGCGGGTCTCGCCGACATCGCGGTGACGTCGGCGCGCTCCTTCGAGGCGCTTGCCGGCAAGCCCGCGAAGGTGGCGATGCTCTCGTTTTCCACTGCCGGCAGCGCTGCGCATGAGCGCGTTTCCAAGGTGGTGGAGGCGACCAGGCTCGCCCATGCCGCAGCACCCGGTCTCGTGATCGATGGCGAGCTGCAGTTCGACAGCGCCTTCGTCGAGGCCGTCAGTGCCGCCAAGGCCCCCAACTCGGCGCTCAACGGCGAGGCCAATGTCTTCGTCTTCCCGAACCTTGATGCGGCGAATATCGGCTACAAGATTGCGCAGCGGATCGGCGGCGCGACGGCCATCGGCCCAATCCTGCAGGGGCTCGCCAAACCGGCCAACGACCTCTCGCGCGGCTGCAGTGTCGACGATGTCTTCCACATGATCGCAGTTACCGTCGTTCAGGCCTCAGGCGCGAAATCGGGCGGGTAGGCGGATGAAAGCCGACAGCTCACGCTGCCGCTTTTGCAAGACTGCGCGCAATGTCGAAGAAGGCGCTGACAAGCTTGCCGTTGCTACGTTCGCGCAAGCAGATCAGCGCTTCGTCCATCAGCATTTCCGGCGCCTCGATCCGAATGGGAACGAGGCGATTGTCCTGACCGAACTCGGCCAGTCGCCGCCGACAAGACGGGCGGCTTCATCGGCCGGCAGGCCTATCTTGCCGCAAAGGCGAAGGGCACACCTTCTCGCCGTATTGTGCAGTTTACAGTGAACGATCCCTGGCCAATGCTCTGGGGCGGCGAGTTGATCCTTCGCGATGGGAACCCCGTTGGCGAGGTGCGCTCGGCCGCCTACGGCCATACCCTTGGATGTTCGGTCGCGCTGGCACTCATCGAACATGCAACCGGCGTGGATACCGACTTCGTGAAGTCCGGCAACTTTGAAGTCGAACTCGCCGGCGTCCGTTTCGCTGTCACCGCTCACGTTACGGCCGCCTATGACCCGAAAGCCATCCGCATCAAGGCTTAGTCGCTGCAAGCCCTTGACGCGGGGCAGATCGCGCGCGCCAATCGATATTGCCGCAAGGCAATATCTGCCGGGGGAATGTGTCCGACGAGCCCGACGCTCGAAACTTCGAGAGAGCCGAGTTTCGGCGTCCAGACCATGAAGAACATGGAGCTTAACCGTCGAGACCTGCTTTTGGCAGCGGGCACCTGGGCCGCAGTGACGAACGCCGGTGTCGCTGAGGCGCAAACCGCCACACCGGAGCAGACCCCATACCAGCACGACTGTGTCGGAAATCGGACGGCGGAAACATCAAGCTTGTCGTCGAGGGCATGCTGAAGCGGCTGCGTACCGATCGCATTGACCTTCTGTACCAGCACCGGGTTGATCCGCAGGTGCCAATCGAGGACGTCGCCGGGTCCGTCAAGGACCTGATGTCCGAAGGCAAGGTCCTGCATTGGGGCCTATCGGAAACGGGTATGAACACGCTACGCCGAGCACATGCGGCGCTGCTCCTGACCGCTGTCCAGAGTGAATATTCCATGCTTTGGCGCGGCCCGGAGACCGGTGCGATCCCGGTTTGCGAGGAACTCGGCATCGGGTTTGTGCCGTGGAGCCCTCTTGGTGTGGGTTTCCTCAATGGTGCGATCGACGCGCAGACGCGGTTTGCCCCCGGGGATATCCGCGGCATCGAGACCCGCCTTGCCCCTGAAAACCTGCCCCACAACCTGGCACTCGTCGAGCTCCTGAAAGTTTGGGCCGAACGCAAACAGGCCAGACTGTGGCAAATCGCTCTGGCATGGCTTTTGTCTCAAAAGCCATGGATCGTGCCGATCCCCGGAACGACGCAGATGGCGCACATGATCGAGAACATCGGTGCGCCGGCAATCAAGCTCTCGCCCGCCGAAATCGCCGAACTGAACGCCTCCGTATCAGCGATCGAGATCCGTGGCGCGAGGCTGCCAGACGCTGTCCAGGCCTATTCGGATGTTGAAGCGCCTCTGAAGTCGTAATCGCAACTTAGGCCCGCCCAAAGCAATCTGTTTGCTTTGAGCCAGCTACGGCAAATCGGGAGCTATCTGCGAGAGGCGACTTCGTGTTCTAACGTCGTCGTGTCGGAGGAAGCCGCGTTCATTTGTGGCTCGCTTGTCGAAATAACGGGCGCCCAGGCGGTTGCGTGAGGTGGGGTGTTCGCTTGTCTTATTTCGGAGATTGCCTCCGCATCTCGATTAGCCACTGCGCCAGACGTGTCAGTGCCTCGGTCAGATCTTCGAACGATGCGCCGCCAAGGCAAAGCCGAATTCCGCTCGCCCGATCCTCTCGATCCACCATCATGGAATCCGGTGGGGTCAGTTTGATGCCGGTCGCCGCAGCGACGGATACGAAATGGTTGGCAGCGTCGCGCGGCATCGGCAGCCAGGCGTTATAAGCATCGGGATCAGAGACAAGTTCGGCCGTACCGAGAAGAGAGACAGCGAGACTGGATCGACGCCGCGCCTCATGGCGCAGATCACGCTGGATCGAAGGGATGACGCCGGTGATCAGCCATTCCTCGACCACTGCACAGGAGAGCGGCGAGGGGGTCAGAGGCATGTCTTGCAAGGCGTCTTCCGCTGTTTCGTTAAAACCAGCCGGCAACGCGAGCACGCCGATCTGCAATCCGGGGCCAAGCGACTTGGACAGCCCGTTCACATGAAAGGCGATCTCGGGCGCCAATGCCGTCAGCGGAGGCAAAGCCGGCCCGGCTGGCGCATAGACGCCGTCCTCGATGATCCGCGCGCCCGCCCGACGGCAAATTTCCGCGATGGCCTGCCTTCGCTCCCCGCCCATCGTGGCGGTGGTCGGATTGTGAAGCGTCGGAGTGAGGTAAACTGCCTTGCTGCCGGCCGATGCGGCGCTGTCGAGCGCCTCTGCCAGTGCCTCTGGCACCATCCCTTCTGCGTCGATCCTGACGCCCTGCATCCGATATCCCTTGCGCCGGGCCAGCGCGATCGCGCCGGGATAGGTGATCCGTTCGGTCAGAAGCAGTCCCTGCGGACCGCAGGCGAGGTCGAAGGCCAGTGAGAGCGCCTGGCGGGCGCCGCTCGTCAGCACCAGATGCGACGGATCGACGATGAGACCCAGTGTTTCGAGCCAGCGGGCCAGAACACGGCGGTGCTCCAGATGTCCGGCGGGTGGGGCGTAGAGATTGAGATGATCCGCATCGATCTTGCGCGCGATCCCGGTCAATGTCCGCGCCAGAAGGCGTGCGTTGAGCGTTGCCGGCGGGGCGTTGGATGAGAGATCGATCTGCCGATCCTTGTGTGCGTGGCGGATCGCCACGAACGTTCCCCGGCCCTTGACGCTACGCGTCAGACCTCGCCGTTCAAGAGCGGCATAGGCTTTCGTCACCGTGCCGAGGCCAATCCCCAGTTTCCATGCGACATCGCGATGCGCCGGCAGGCGGTCGCCTCCCGTCAGCCGCCCTTCGATGATGTCGTCGGCGAGAGCGAGCACCAGCCGCTCGGCGGCATTCGCCTCTATGTCGGCGAGACGTGGTGCCCATGGCGATTGAAGGAGCATGTTCGCCACCTCGATAAAAGTGTCACATGACACTATTCATATAAACAGCAAGTGTAACATACGCTATGACGACGCTGAACGAAATACACACTTGCAGGAGGCGCCTGACCGCGATGACGGGCGCATGGAGGGCCAGATGTTCAGTCATGTTACCGTCGGGGCGCGCGATCTTGAGCGGGCGGGTCGTTTCTATGACGCTGTGCTTGCTCCGCTCGGCCTGAAACGCCGCGTCGTTACCTCCGATGGCGGGCCTCCGGCGCTTTGCTGGGTGGCTATTCAAGCGCCACTGCCGCGCTTCTATGTCTACATCCCCTTCGATGGCGAGCCGGCGACGGCCGGCAATGGCTGCCTGGCCGCCTTTTTGTCCCCCTCGCAGGAGGCTGTGAGGACGGCCTACACCGAGGGTCTCGCGCACGGCGGGACGGACGAAGGCGCCCCAGGCCCGCGCCCACACTACGGCGATGGTTACTTCGGTGCGTATCTGCGCGACCCCGACGGAAACAAGGTCCACATCGTTCACCGCGGAGACCTCCAGCATTGATGCTGGAGAAGCCTTCTGTTTCTGGAGAAATTCGAATGATCGGCAGTCAGATAGCACTCGTCTACGGCACCTATCTCGTCGCCACCGCCAGTCCTGGGCCGAGCAACATGGCGATCATGGGAACGGCGATGCGCGACGGCCGCGTGCCCGCCCTCGTCTTGGCGGCGGGCGTCATCACGGGCTCACTCTTCTGGGCAGTACTGGCGGCGACGGGCATTTCCGCCGCGTTGGCCGCCTATGCAGAGGCGCTTTTCGTCATCAAGATCGTTGGCGGTGTTTATTTGCTCTATCTGGCTTTTCGTGCGGGCAAGTCGGCTCTGAAGCCGATCTCCGACATCACGAACAAGGACGCAAGGGCTGCCACGCCTTGTTATCGATCGCTCTATCGGCAGGGCATTCTCATGCATATCGGAAACCCGAAGGCGATTCTGGCCTGGATAGCGATCATGTCGTTGGGGTTCCGTCAGGATGCTCCCGCAGGCACGCTACCGGTGATCATTGGCGGTTGCGCCATCCTCGGCGTCCTGGTGTTCGGTGGCTACGCCATCGTCTTTTCGACGGCCTCCATGATTGCCCTATACGCCAGATTGCGGCGTTGGATTGAAGGTGTGCTCTCGGCGGTATTCGCGGTTGCGGGCCTTAAACTGCTTGCTTCGCAGAGCTGATGTTTGGGCCTGTCGATGCCCCAATGAAGTGACCCAAATTGAAAGCGCGATGTCATGACCCTTGCCGTCCATATGGTCGACGTGTTTGGCGCCGGGCCGTTTTCTGGTAACCCGCTGGCGGTCGTCATCGGCGCAGATGCCATGTCGACGGATGAAATGCAGCAGTTGACGCGGTGGTTCAATTTGTCGGAGACCGCCTTCCTCTTGCCGCCCACGCATCCAGATGCTGACTACCGGGTCAGGATATTCACGCTGGACAGGGAGATGCCTTTTGCCGGGCACCCGACGCTTGGAAGCTGTCATGTCTGGCTCTCGACGGGTCGGGTGCCGAAGAAGGCGACGGAAATCATTCAGGAATGCCACGCCGGTCTGGTCACGATCCGGCGTATGCAGGGGCGGCTTTCGTTTGCCGCCCCGCCGCTGATCCGTTCCGGCGCGCCAACACAGGGTGAATTGGATGGGGCCCGACAGCTGTTGGGCATTGAACCTTGCGATATCCTTGATGCCGCCTGGATCGACAATGGACCTGGATGGCTGGGGATCAGATTGGCATCGGCGGAGAAAGTGCTTTCGCTCAATCCGCTCCGCAACTGGGCCGGTCGGATCGACGTTGGTGTGGTTGGTCCGCATGCAAAGGGTCGAGATGCAGCCTTCGAGGTTCGCGCGTTCTTCAGCGACCATCTGGGTGCAATCGTCGAAGACCCCGTCACCGGAAGCCTCAATGCCTCGATCGCACAGTGGTTGTTCGCTGGAGGTGCGGTTGAGGGGGATTATGTCGCCGCCCAGGGGACCCGTCTTGGGCGCCATGGCCGGCTTCATGTGGGCCGCGATGACGTTGGCCGAATTTGGGTAGGCGGCGAAACGCGCACGCATGTCGAAGGCCGGCTACACGGCCTTTGAAAAGGAAAAAGAAGAGGTGTTTCATTGAGTACAATCGATAGGGCAGAAATTGAGCTCCCCGTCCAAAGACAGCTCGAAGCCTATAACGCCCGAGATATTGAGGCATTCATGCCTTGGTAGGCTGATGATTGCCAGTACTACGCATTTCCCTCCGCGCTTCTGGCAGGGGGCTGTCGAAATTCGGGAGCGACATATCGAACGGTTCAAAGAGCCTGATCTACATTGAACTCTGCTGACACTTATCGTGGTCGGCAATGTCGTCATCGACCACGGTTGCGCGAACTTTTCCGGAAGGGAAGGGCGAGGTCGATGTCGTTTGTATCTATGAAGTTGAAAACGGCAAGATTGCCAAAGCCTGGTTCAAGATCAGCGAGCGGCGGCTTTTGTAGCCTTAGGCGGACTGTACGAGGCCGATCGCACGGCCTTTGAAGCGGCAAACAAGAGAGTGGTGATTTGATGGACGAGAGTGTTTTCCGGCCGATCGCGGAGCGTGTATTGGCGAATGATTGGGGACGGCTGACCAAATACGAATTCGAACTTCGGCTCAGGGATGGAGGTTGGCAGCGGCAGACCCGAGAGGCTTACGATCGTGGTAACGGGGCGACATGCCTGTTGTACAATCCCCGAAGTGGCCGTGTTCTGCTGACCCGTCAGTTTCGTTTGCCGGTTTTCTTGAATGGCGGTCTGGAGTCATTAATCGAAACCCCGGCGGGACTGCTTGATGGTGCCGAGCCGGCAACGCGGATGCGTGCAGAACTGATCGAAGAAACTGGGTATGATGTCTCCGAACTGACGCATCTTTTCGACATCTACATGAGCCCCGGATCGGTCACGGAATACCTGGCATTTTTCTACGGCGAATATACCGAGAAACACAGGGTGGGAACCGGCGGAGGTGCTCCTGACGAGGGAGAAGACATAGACGTAATGGAAATCTCGTTGTCCGACGCGATCCATATGATCGACCGTGGTGAGATTCGCGACGCCAAAACGATCATTCTGCTTCAGCACCTGACGATCCGGCTCTTTCAGGAAAACGACGTGAAGCGCTGATCCGGATCTCCGGCCCATATCGATCTCGGACAGATGATGATCCTGCTAAGATTGCCGTCCCCGACATGGAACCTCGAGATGGATCAGTTTGCCACGAATGTCCTTTCCGACCTCGACATCGACATCGAAGTCATCCCGCCAGAGCGCGACGGAGGCCAGTTCGGAAACGCGATGATAGGCCTCTGCGGTCAAAAGAAGCGGTCGGCCTCGCGAATGGACGCCGACGGTCGCTGCAATTGTGACGAGTACCTCGCGCCATGACGCCGTCCGTGCCAGAGCTGTCGTATGAGGTGCTGGTCAAGTTTGAGAAGACGCTTGCGCAGCTTCCCGACGGCTATGGACTGGGAAGCTTCGCAGGTCGCCCATGGGGCCTGACCGTCAAGCGCTCGGCCGATGGCAGGCGGATCTGGTTATATGGCGAGGAACTGGGCGGAGCGGATGTCGTCAGCTTCAACTTTTATGTGCTTTCTGGTGCGAGCACCACACTCAAGCCCTGCGAAATGTCCCCCTCGAAGGTCGTCGATTTCGTGCTTGGCTTTAAACCAAGCTAAAGCGGTGATCTGCTTTCCGCTTTGACGGCTCAGCTTGCCATTGCCGAGATCGCCCGACCATAGGAAGTCCCGGAGGTCGAGACGTTCAAGCTGGCCTGACGTTTTCGGCTTTCGATTTTCCGGTCTTGCGGTCCTGGCCAAGTTCGTAGCTGACCTTTTGACCCTCTCGAAGTGGGCTTCCGCCTTCCACCGCTGACACATGGACAAAGACGTCCGCTCCGCCGTTGTCCGGTGTGATGAAGCCAAAGCCCTTGTCCTGATTGAAAAACTTAACGGTACCGATTGCCATGATTATCCTCGTCAGCTGAGTGGCCTGCAAATTGCCACTGCAGCTTATTCAAGGCTGCCCCCTCCCGCAACCGCGCATTCACGCGATTCGCGGCTCGGACGGCGCGCGGTCGAGCTCTTTCGTGTCCTGTTAGCGAAGGCCGCCTGCGGCCACCGCCGTGCCCGTCGTAGACAGTGCCTAATGATTGAAGGCGAACGCTCCGACTTTCGCGCACGACATCGCGCGGCGCGGCAGTGAACTCTCACATAAGCGGAGGTGCGCTCGGGGGCCTCATGCCATCCGACCTGACGATCATGCATTGCGCCCCGATTGCGCTATGAGCTCATCGGTATTGGCTAGAAGTCGCCGTACGGCATTGCGAGCCGCGTTCGGGCGTCGGAGGCGAATGCTTTTCTCGATGTTCTCGTGGAGCTTCAGCGCATGGACGGAGCTGCTGTCCTCCCGGGTCACCAGCAGGAAAAGGTGGTTGAGTGCAGATTCGATGAGTGCCCCGAGCGGCACCAGGAGATCGTTTCCCGACGCGCGCAGGATTGCAAGGTGGAAGCGTGTGTCGGCCTGGATGCGGGTCTGCAGCGTTGTCGCCTGTTGCATGTCTTCCAATGCCGCGCTGATTTCGGTCATCTGCTTTTCGTTCCGGCGGGTGGCGGCGAGCGCCGTCGCTTCCGGCTCAAGGATGTGGCGAAATTCCTGTACGGTCTTGAGGAACTGGAGACGGTCCGGTGAGACCGCATACCAGCTCAGAACGTCGCGATCGAGCAGGTTCCAACGCTCTCTCGGCTCTACCCAGCTGCCGACTTTCGGGCGCGAGGCGAGCAAGCCCTTGGCCATCAATATCTTGATCGCCTCTCTCACCGCAGTGCGACTGACGTTGAAGATTTCCGTCCATTGCGTCTCATTCGGCAGGATCGTTCCGGGCGGATAGTCGCCACGCACGATACTGAGCCCGATGTCATCGGCAAGCGACATGTGGACGCTGGGTCCCGACCTACGCGGCGCATCGAGGCGTCGGCTCGCACGCTTCGCCTCCGCCGTGGTCGATCCGGCGGAGACTTTTCCTGATTGTCGTTCAGCCATTTTCGTCTTTTCTCGCGTCTGTAACGCTCAGCCGCGCAGAGCGTCACCCGACGTCAACATAATTCCGCCAGCTGTGTTGCGGCTCAAAGCCGAGCATCGAGCGGGCTTTGCGGTTTGATAAGAGCGTCTCGTATTCGCCGATCTGCCCCTTGACAGGGACGCCGTGGTAGAACCGGTCGATCAGTTCGCGGGTTGGAATGTCGGAGGACGTATCGTCGCTTGCTGCGTTGAAGACCTGGAACCCAAGACCGTCCGTCTCCACGGCCCTCAGTGTGATCTGGCCGAGGTCGCGCGCATCGACATAGCTCCAGGCAATGCGCTTGCGAAAGCCCGGATCGGCAAACCAGCCGGGGAAGAGATGGTATTCGTTCGGCTCGATCACATTGCCAATGCGCAGGGCATAGATGTCGGCGCCGCTTCTGAGTGCAAAGGCGCGCGCGGTCTTTTCATTGACGACTTTGGAGAGTGCGTAGCTATCCATCGGGTCGACGTCATAGTCCTCGTCGAGCGGAAAATAACGCGGGTTTCGCGGCTCGTTGGCGAAAACGAGGCCGTAGGTCGTCTCACTCGATGCGATGACGATCTTGCGGATGCCAAGCTTCACCGCCGCCTCGATGACATTGTAGGTGCCCATCGCATTGACGCGAAAGAGCTCGTTGTCGGGGGCGATCAGGATGCGCGGGATCGCGGCAAAGTGGACAACTGCATCGATTGGCTGCGGCGCGAGCGAAGGGTCGAATTCGTGCAGGCCCGTGTAGCTTGACAGTGCATTGAACACTTGGCCGCTGTCCGTGATGTCGGTGATCAGCGTGCGCACTTTCGGGTTGTCGAGGGGCTTCGTGTCGAGGTTAAGCACCTGGTGGCCCTGTTCGACGAGGTATTGCACGACATGGCGGCCGGCCTTGCCGCTGCCTCCGGTGAAGATGATCCGCTTGGTCATTGTGTTCTCCATGTCCTGCAAGATTGGGGGATGATCCCTATCGATGATAGTTCGTAAGGGAGATCTTCCAAGCGGGGTCGTGGCAGGTTGCCGCGGCCACCCGGCAAGAGTGCGTGCTGACCCCGGTTGTCGGGGATAGGGCGAAGGCCGGGACGCTCGGTAAAGGGCGCCCCGGCGGCGGTTTTACTTCTGGATGCAGGTGTCCGCCGTGTCCTTGGTGCATTCGTCGAGGCCTGTGAATACCGGATCCTCCACCGGCTTGCCGGCGATCAGGTCCAGCATGACCGACGGCGCCTTGTAGCCCATTTCGAACGGGCGCTGGCCGACGAGCGCGGTTACGAGACCTTCCTTGGCAATCGCCACCTCGTCGCCGATCGTGTCCGCCGCGCCGATGACGAATTCATTTTTCGCGATCTTGTCCGCCATCGGCTTGAACAGGTCGCGATAGGGTTGCGGCGCCCCGAAAAGCGGCCAACCGCCCATGATGCCGAAGGCGTCGAGGTCGGGATTGGCAGCCAGGATATCCGTCATCGCCTGCACGCCCTTGGCGCCGTCGTCATTGGTAAAGACCGGGCAGCCCGCGACCTCCGTCCAGCCGCCTTCACCCTTCAGTTCGGCCAGCCCCTCTTTTCCCGTGAGCACATCACGCATGCCCTGGGCACGCCGCAGGATGTTGTCGGCACCAGGGTTGCCCTCGATCGTGCAGATCTTGCCACCGTTCGGCTTGGCCTTTTTGATGTAGTCGGCGATCCGCGCGCCCATCGTGTAGTTGTCGGTGCCGAGATAGGTCTTGCGCAGACCCGCGTCCTCCTTGGCGAGGTCGGCATCGAGCGTCATGACCGGGATTGTCGGGTTGGCCGTCTTCAGCGTCTGGGCAATCAGCTTGGCGTTGGATGGCGAAATGGCGATCGCAGCCGTGCTGGGCTTGCCGAGCATGTCCTGGACGATCTGCGCCTCGCCGGCTTCGTCGGAGGTCGACGCCGGGCCGGTATAGAAGCACTCATATTCCGAGCTTGTGTTTTCCTTGTTCCACTTCTGGCACCCTTGGTTGATTGCCTCGAAGAACGGATTGTCGAGGCCTTTGACGACAATGACGAGTTGCTTCTTCGTCTGGGCGCCGGCGGAGCCGGCGGCCAGCGCGAGCGCTGCAACTGCAAGCACCAATGCTTTCCTCATTCTATCCTCCCGTTGAACAAGCGGACACTGTCCGTCCGCGGCACAAATCAACCCGGATACCAGACGATGCGAGGGTCGCTTGACGGACGCTCGTATTGCCAGGCCTGGTCGATAAGCTTTTTAAGATCGTATTCCGGCTGCCAGCCCAGCAGGTACTTCGCCTTGCTGTTGTCCAACCAGTTCGAGTGGAAGTGGCTTGGAACGTCGACGGACGGCAGACCGCGCGTGCGCCTGAGGTAGCTTGCGACCTCGCCGTAGTCGACCGGGCGATCCATGGCGACGTTGAAGCGCTGGCGTTCTGCGCGCGGATTGTCGATCGTGTTGAGTATTGCCGAGACGAGGTCGCTGACGTGAACGAAGTTGCGCTTGAGCGGCCTTCCGTCGGCATCGCGCAGCAACGGAACCGTTCCGGCCTCCGCGTAGCGCCTGGCTTCGTCGGGCGCAAAAAGCGTTTTCCAGTCGGGTCCACCGAACACGTCATCGCCGAAGGAAAGCGAATATTTGAAGTCGTCCTTCTCCATGATCCACGGCGCCCGGAGGCAACAGACGTTCAACCCGTATTGGATCGCGTACTGCTCGACGATCACTTCCTCGAGCACCTTCGAGAGCGCGTAGCAGCCAGGATAGGCGCGGTGCGGTGTAGCCTCCGTTATCGGTCCGTCATGAGGATAAAAGAAATGCCCGACCGCGGCGTCGCCGCCGATCAGGATGAACTGCCGTGCCGTGGGGCTCGTTCTGAACGCTTCGAGCAGCCAGAAGAGGCCCTTGACGGTCACGTCCATGACGTCGGCCGGTGTTTCCTTGCAAGTCGCCAGATGCACGACGTGGCCGACACCGGCAATCGCGTCTTCCGCGACCGCGCGATCGGCGATAGAGCCGCGGATGATATCGAGCCGCTCGGCTGGATCGAGCACACGGTTATGGCAGAGCGCGCGAACGCGCGCTTGCGAAAAACGTGGCCGATCAAGCAGCGTTGCTATGAGGTGCCGCCCGACCTTGCCAGTTGCCCCGGTGACAAGGATAAGCATGCTTATCTCCCAAGAATTAGCTAATATATGATCGCTTCGCCTCAATGTCTATTTGTCATACAAAACAGGTTTATCGGGTGAGAGATCATTGACGCGTTCATGACGATTTGCGTAAATAAGCAGTCGCTGGCTCGCGAGGGGGCGGACATGCGGCGAGGCGTCCTGGCGGATTGGCGCGTGTTGGCGAGTCTGGAAGGCTGGTCGTGCTGCTAGAGCTCAGCAATATTTCCAAGCATTTCGGGGCCATACAGGCAGTGAATGACATTTCGCTGTCGTTAGAGGCCGGTCAGGTTGTCGGCCTGATGGGCGACAACGGCGCCGGCAAATCGACGCTTGTCAAAATGATCGCAGGCAATTTCCGTCCGAGCCACGGAACCATGCGCCTTAACGGCAGCGATATCGTCCTGCATCGCCCCATCGAGGCAAGGCAGTTCGGCATCGAGATCGTTCACCAGGATCTGGCCCTTTGTGACAACCTCTCCGCGGCCGCGAATGTCTTCCTCGGACGCGAACTGAGGCGCGGTATCGGCCCCTTGCGCGTGCTAGACTACAAGGCAATGTACCGCCGCGCCGGGGAGATCTTCAAAGAACTCCGCTCGGAGACCAGGCCACGCGACCTCGTGCGGCAGATGTCGGGTGGCCAACGGCAAGCGGTGGCGATTGCGCGTACGATGATCTCGCAGGCGAAGATCGTCTTGATGGACGAGCCGACGGCGGCAATTTCCGTGCGCCAGGTGGCCGAAGTGCTGCATCTGATCCGGCAGTTGCGCGATCGCGGCATCCTGGTTGTGCTCATCAGCCATCGTATGCCCGATGTCTTCGATGTCGCCGATCGCGTCGTCGTCATGCGCCGGGGCCGCAAGGTGGCGGACAAACCGATATCAGAAACTTCGCCGGAGGAGGTGACGGGGCTGATTACCGGAGCCATCGAGAGTGGATGAGGGACAATCGAGCTCGATCTTCTGCACCGGAGGAATGGGAGGAACGATGGCAACGACGCTGGACCAGACGATCGAGCGCAGGCAGCGCACGCTCGGAGGAACGATCCTCGGGAACCAGACCTTCTGGGTTCTGATCGCTGTCATCCTTGCCTGCATCTTTCTGTCATTTGCCACCGACAGCTTCGCGACCGCAAAGAATCTTTACAACATCACCCGGAACGTCACCTTCGTCGCGATTATTGCCCTCGGCATGACGCTCGTCATCATCACCGGTGGGATCGACCTCTCGGTGGGCTCGGTACTGTGCCTGTGCAGCATGGTGCTCGCGGTCACGATGCACGCGGGATACGGCATCGAGACAGGCATTGCCGTCTCGATCGCGACTGCGTTGGTGATCGGTGCGTTCAATGGCATCCTCATTGCCTATCTCGGCTTTCCGCCCTTTGTCGTGACCCTCGGCATGCTCTCGATTGCCCGAAGCCTGGCCATGGTCGCGTCCAACAATACGGTGGTTTTCGAGTTCGGCCCGGACCACGACAAACTGCTGTCGCTCGGCGGCGGATCCGTCTTCGGTATCGCCAACCCGGTGATCTACATGATCATGCTGGCACTGCTCACCGGTTTCGTGCTGCGCTGGACCCGGATTGGCCGCTACATTTACGCCATCGGCGGCAACGAGAAGGCGGCCACTGCCACGGGCCTCCCCGTGCGACCGATCAAGGTCTGCGTCTACATGATCTCGGCGCTCTCGGCCGGCGTCGCCGGCATCATCCAAACCGGCTGGCTCGGTGCGGTGACGACCAATATCGGCGCCGGCATGGAACTGCAGGTCATCGCCGCAGCCGTGATCGGGGGCGCGAATCTCGCCGGCGGCGTCGGCACTGCCTTCGGCGCGCTCGTCGGCGCAGCACTGATCGAGGTGATCCGCAATAGCCTCGGGCTTCTCGGCATCAACGCCTTTTGGCAGGGTACTTTCATCGGCAGTGCGACTATCCTCGCGGTTCTTTTCGATCGTATCCGCAATTTCCGCCAGAGTGAGTAGCATTCAGCCTTCCGGTACACTGCGCGGTTCAGAAGGACTGGGATTGCGACGTAAGCCAGTCGTCACGCGGTGGGTGGTGTCCCGCCTAAACATCCCAGTTCTTCAATGAATCTACTGACATTGCTCGCTTTAAAGCCGGCGAGCGGGCCGCAGTTTGTTTGCGGGCTCATGAAATCATCTGTTCCGGAATGTGCACCCTGAGGGTCGCGTACTGGTTACGAAGCCAGTTTAGGCTCGGCGTGGCCTCATTCGATTATGTTGCCGACAATATTCTTGTGAAAAATCCTTCCCTCAGGCACAATTTATGAACGCAACCAAAGTGCGGCGCTATCTGAATTCCGGCCGTCACGCGCCGCGGAATGGTTCGCGCGGGAGAGGCTGCGTCAATGGGCCAGGGGTTCTTCCTTCTGTTTGCTGCGGGGGCCGTGATCACCGCCCTGACAGTCGTCCTGGCGCGCAACCCTGTTCACAGCGCATTGGCGCTGATGGCATGTTTCCTGCAGATCTCGGCAATCTTCGTCCTGCTCGAGGCGCCGCTGCTCGCGGTCGTGCAGATCTTCGTCTATGTCGGCGCCATCATGGTCCTCTTCCTGTTCGTGATCATGATGATCGACGTGCGCGAGGCGGTGCTGCAGCGGTTTCTGCCGGGGCGAAATCTGCCTGCATTGACCTTGCTCGTCCTGCTTGGGGTCGAAATGCTTGCACTGGTGCTCTGGAGCGGCCGCTTCTCGGCGGTTGAGCCGATCGCACGGCGCGCCGGCGATCAAGTCAGGCAGCTCAGCACGACACTTTTCGCCGACTATCTCCTGCCGTTTGAAGTCGCTTCGATCATCCTTCTCGCGGCACTTGTCGGCGCCATAGTGCTGGCACGGAAGGAGCTCGGGTGATGGTTCCGCTCTGGTGGTACATTTCACTCGCAGTGGTCCTGTTCGTGATCGGAGCCGCGGGTGTGCTGCTCAGGCGCAATATCCTGGTCGTGCTGATGTCGCTCGAACTGCTGCTCAACTCGGTCAACATCAATTTCATCGCCTTCGGACGTTACTACGATGATTTTCGCGGGCAGATCTTCGCGATCTTCGTCATTGCCATCACCGCGGCGGAGGTTGCCGTCGCCCTCGGCATTCTGGTCGCCCTCGTGAGGAACAAATCCACCCTCAAGATCGACGACGTCACGGCGATGAAAGGATAGCGGCTTGGAACCGGTGCTATCAGTCCGGCCGCTACTTGCCGTCGCCATCGCCGGGCTGGCGGCACTTGCAGTTCTCCTTCTGAACAAGCACGAGAAAATCCGGGATGCCGTCTCGCCTCTGGCTGCGGTCGCCATGTTCGCGATCGTCATCTCGATGGCGCCCATCGTGCTGGCGGGCGGCACCGTCGAACTGCGCCTGTTCGAGATCCTGCCGGGGATCGACTTCGCTTTCCGGGTCGACGCACTCGGCATGGTGTTTGCCACCGTCTCCTCGCTCCTGTGGATCGTCGCGGCGGTCTATTCCATCGGCTACATGCGACACCTGAACGAGCACGCGCAGACCCGCTTCTTCGCCTGCTTTGCCACCAGTCTCGCCGCCGCCGTCGGTGGTGCGTTTGCTGCCAATCTGTTCACGCTGGTAATCTTCTACGAGGTGCTGAGCCTCGTGACCTATCCGCTCGTCTACCACCATGAGGACGAAGAGGCCTGGGCGGGCAGCCGGAAGTACCTCGTCTACCTGATGGGCGCGTCGAAAAGCGTGCTTCTCGCCGCGCTGGCGCTGACCTATCAAATTGCCGGGTCCCTCGACTTTGTACCCGGAGGGTTGCTGGCGAGGGTCGATGCCTCGGCGCCGCTGCTGACGGTTGTCTATTTCTGCTACCTCTTCGGCTTCGCCAAGGCCGCGGTGATGCCGATGCATGCCTGGCTGCCTGCTGCAATGGTTGCCCCGACGCCGGTCAGCGCGCTCTTGCATGCCGTGGCGGTGGTCAAGATGGGCGTGTTCTGCGTGTTGCGGGTGGTGTTCCATGTCTTCGGCGTGGATCTGGTGAGCAGGCTGGGTCTCGGCATTGCGACGGCCTACCTCGTCTCCTTCACCATCCTGATGGCGTCGATCTATGCCCTTACCCGGGACGACCTGAAGGCGCGGCTCGCCTATTCGACGGTCAGCCAGCTCTCCTACGTGGTGCTGGGCGCGGTGCTTTTGTCTCCCGTGGCGATGATTGGCGGCATCCTTCATATCGCGGTGCACGCCTTCTCCAAGATCACGCTGTTCTTCTGCGCCGGGTCGATCTACTGCGCCTCGGGAAAACGAAACATCAGTGACATGGCCGGCATCGGCCGCCGGCTGCCCTGGACGATGGGGGCATTCTTCGTCGCTTCACTCAGCATGATCGGCGTGCCGCCAACCGCCGGTTTCATCAGCAAGTGGTATCTGACGCTCGGCTCGGTCGAAGCAGGCGAGATGGCGTTCCTGGCCGTCCTCTTGGCGAGCTCGGTCCTCAACGCCGCCTACTTCCTGCCCGTCAGCTATATCGCCTTTTTCAAAGCGGAGGCGCCGGGAGCGGCGGAACCTGTCCGTGAGATTCCGCTGGTGACGATCCCGCTGGTCGCCACCGCTGCCTTGTCGGTGCTGATGGGCATCTTCCCCGGTTATTTCCTCACCTTGGCGGAAGGAGTGGTCAGATGATCAAGCGTGTCGTCGATTTCTTTGGTGACGAGGGCCATGCGCGGTCGCGCCGCCGGTTGTTCTATATCATGCTCGCTCTCATCGTCGTCGCCGATTTCCTGGTTCCGCGCGAACACGCCGAATATCTCTGGGACCGTTTGCCTGGCTGGTCTGCCGTCTATGGCTTCGGCTCCTGCCTGCTGCTCATCTTCGTTTCCAAGTTCCTCGGCCATCAGGGCGGGCTCATGCGGCGCGAGGACTATTATGATTGAGTTCGTCCATCCCGCCCTTCTGTTCATTCTCGGTGCCGTGCCGATCCCGTTTCTGAAGGGATCGATCCGCAAGACCTACTTGGTGCTAATCCCGGCTCTGGCGATCGCCGCGGTCCTCGCGATGGAGCCGGGCAGCTATGGCGCGGGGCGCTTCATCGGGCAGGAAATCCTGTTTGCAAAGGTCGACAAGCTCAGCATCGTCTTCGCCACGGTCTTCACCATCATGGCGCTGATCGGCATGGTCTACGCGCTGCATCTGTCGCAAGCCGGCCAGCACGTGGCGGCCTTCGTCTATGTCGGCAGCGCGCTCGGCGTGGTCTTCGCCGGCGACTACCTCACCCTTTACCTCTTCTGGGAGGGCATGGCGTTTGCGTCGGCCTATCTGGTCTTCGCGCAAGGAGGCGAACGGGCAATCCGTGCCGCATTTCGCTATCTGATGGTGCATCTCACCGGTGGCGTCGCTCTGCTCGGCGGTATCGTGCTCCACGGGCTCGCGGCTGGCTCGCTGCTCTTCGGCCCGATCGGGGGCGGCGCTCTTGCGGGAACAATGGACGTCGGCGGCTATCTGATCCTGGCAGGGTTCCTGCTCAATGCCGCGGTGCCGCCGCTCAACGCCTGGCTGACCGACGCCTATCCCGAGGCGACTGTCACGGGGGCGGTGTTCATGAGCGCCTTCACCACCAAGACGGCCGTCTACGTGCTGGCGCGCGCATTTCCTGGAACCGAGCTTCTCGTCTGGCTCGGCACCGTGATGGCGCTCTACGGCGTCATCTATGCGGTGCTTGAGAACGACTGTCGGCGGCTGCTTGCCTATCACATCGTCAGCCAGGTGGGTTACATGGTGGCGGGTATCGGCATCGGCACCGAGATGGCCGTGAACGGAGCCACCAGCCACGCGTTTGCCCATATCCTCTATAAGGCGCTTCTCTTCATGGGCGCGGGGGCGGTGATCCACGTCACGGGGCGGCGCAAGCTCACCGAACTCGGCGGGCTCTACAAAACCATGCCGCTGACGGTTGCCCTCTACATGGTCGGTGCCTTCGCGATCTCGGCCTTTCCGTTCTTCTCAGGCTTCGTCACCAAGTCCATGGTGATCGCCGCCGCCGGACAGGACCACCGGGCGCTCGTGGTTCTGGCGCTCACAATGGCGTCATCAGGGACGTTCCTGCACACCGGCCTCAAGCTGCCGTATTACATGTTTTTCGGACCCGACCGAAAGCTGGAGGCGCGGGAGCCGCCCCGCAACATGCTGGTTGCCATGGGGATAGCGGCGGTGTTTTGCATCGTGATCGGCGTGTTCCCGGAACCCCTGTATGCGCTCCTTCCCTATCCGGTCGCCTTTGAGCCCTATACGGGCGTCCATGTCACCGAGAGCCTGGGCTTGCTGATGTTTACCGCGCTGGGTTTCGTCCTGTTCCTGAAAGCGCTCGATCCAGAAAACACAATCAGCATCGACACGGACTGGTTCTACCGCAAGGGTGCGCGGGCCTTCCTGTGGCTCGCAGAGAGGCCGCTGGCGCGCTATGAAAAGGCGGTGAGCAACGTGTCCGACACAGTGGCGCTGCCGCTTCTGCACGGTGCGGCGCGTGCCGGACTGCGGGTCGATCTCAACGGCGTCGATGCCGCCGTGAATGGCTTCGCACGCGCCATCCTTGTTGGCGGCGGTACGCTGCGGCGTCTGCAGACCGGCGTCGTCACTCACTATGCACTGGCGATGATCGCCGGTGTGATCGCGGCGATCGCCGTTTTTGCCGTCGTGTGGCAGTAGAGGAGGGGTGATGGCGTTCCCGCTGCTCAGCCTCATCGTCTTCGTACCTGCCGCCGGGGCAGCGGTCATGATGTTCCTGCGCAGCGACGATCTCGTGCGGTGGGTGGCGCTCGGCTTCACCATGCTCGACTTGGCGCTCGCCATCGCGATGCTCGCCGGCTTCGATCCCGGGACCTCCGAGATGCAGTTCGTCGAAAAGCGCCCGTGGGTTCCGGCGCTCGGCATTACCTTTGCGCTCGGTGTCGACGGAATCAGCGCGCTCTTCGTGTTCCTAACGGCGCTTTTGGGCTGGATCTCGGTGCTCGCATCATGGATCGCCATCGACCGCAAGGTGAAGCAGTTCATGATCAGCCTGCTCGTCATGCAGGCCCTGATGTTGGGTGTGTTCTCGGCGCTTGACCTGTTTCTGTTCTACGTCTGCTGGGAAGCGATGCTGATCCCGATGTATCTGATCATCGGTATCTGGGGCGGCGACGGCCGCGTCTATGCGGCGTTCAAGTTCTTCCTCTACACCCTGGCGGGCAGCCTCCTGTTCCTGATCGGCATCATCGTGCTTTATTTCGAGGGCGGCAGGACCTTCGACATCCTTGCTTTGATGGAACTCGACCTGCCGTTCGAGGTTCAGTCCTGGCTGTTCTTCGCCTTCCTCGTGGCATTCGCGGTCAAGGTACCGATGGTCCCGCTCCATACCTGGCTGCCGGATGCCCATGTGCAGGCTCCAACGGCGGGCAGCATCATCCTTGCCGGCGTGCTCCTGAAGATGGGGGCCTACGGATTCTTGAGGTTCTCGCTGCCGATGCTGCCGGAGGCCTCGGTCCATTATTCGACCCTGATGATGGCGCTTTCAGCACTTGCGATCGTCTATGGCGGCCTGCTGGCGCTGGCGCAGGACGACCTGAAGAAGCTGGTGGCCTATTCCAGCATCAGCCATATGGGTTTCGTGACGCTTGGGATTTTTGCCCTCAACCCGCTCGGGCTCCAAGGCAGCATCCTGCAGATGTTCAATCATGGCGTGACCACCGGCGCCCTGTTTCTGTTCGTCGGCCTGATCTACGAGCGCACCCACACCCGCAGCATCGCCGACTATGGCGGCTTGATGAAGGTCGCGCCTGTCTACACCGGGTTTCTGGCGCTGTTCGTGCTGTCCTCGATGGCGCTGCCGGGAACGAACGCATTCGTGGGCGAGTTGCTGGTGCTGTCGGGCGGGTTTGCGGCCAACCTTGCCCTCGGCGCGGTCGCGGTTTTGGGCGCATTGCTGGGTGCGGCCTATCTGCTCGGCATGTACCGGAAGGTTGCGCTTGGTCCGGCGAGCGTCGGCGCGCGGTTCAAGGTCCGTGATGTCAACGGCCGCGAAATGGCGGCGATCCTGCCGCTTGCCGTCTTCGTGTTTTGGGTCGGGCTTTACCCAAAGCCCTTTCTCGCCATCATCGATAGCTCGGTCACGCATCTCTTGCAGCAGGTCTACGACAAAGGGAGCGGCCCATGACCGCCGCAGCGCTCCTTCCGTCGATCGTTGCAAGCCTGCCCGAAATCATCGTGGTTACGGGGGCCTGCATCCTGCTGATCGCGGGACAGTTCGTGCCGAAGGAACGGGACGCTGTCCTTGTCTGGTCCTCGGTCGTAATCGTGCTGCTTGCCGCGCTGGCAACATTCACGCTGTCGGGTGGAGCGCAGCCGGCCTATGCGGGCATGTTCGTCGCCGACCCGTTCTCTGTCTTCTTCAAGTCCCTGTTCTACCTGTCGATCCTGCTGACGTTCCTGCTCTCGCGAAACTATGCCGACATCGAAGGGATCGGCGGCAGCGAATACTACGTCCTGCTGCTCCTTGCGCTCTCCGGCATGATGATCATGGCCTCGGCGACCGATCTCCTGTCGATCTATGTCGGTCTCGAACTGATGGTGCTCTGCACCTACGTGCTGACCGGCTTCCTGCGGCGTGAGCAACGGTCAAACGAGGCGGCGCTGAAATATGTGATCCTCGGCGCAGTCTCGACCGGGATATTCCTTTATGGCGTCTCGCTGGTTTACGGCCTCACCGGCACGACGCAACTGGACCGGATGGCGGCGGCCGTCACCGGTGATCCGCTCGATCCGGGCTTGCTCTTGGCGGTGGTCTTCATTGTCGCCGGACTGGTCTTCAAGATTGGCGCGGTGCCGTTCCACATGTGGGTGCCGGATGTCTACGAGGGTGCACCGACCACGATAACCGCCTTCATGTCCGTCGGGCCCAAGGCGGCGGGCTTCGCGGTGATCCTCAGGGTGTTCCTCAATCCATTGGTCGCAGGCTCCAACGTCTGGATCATATTGGCTATAATCGCGGTGGTAACGATGGCGCTCGGCAGTTTCGTGGCGCTGGTGCAGGATAATTTCAAGCGTCTGCTCGCCTATTCCAGCATCGCCCATGCCGGCTTTGCCATTTTCGGCATTGTGGCTGGCGGCGCCGACGGGGTCGCCAGCGTGATGCTCTACCTCTTGATCTACACCTTCATGAATCTCGGCATCTTCGGCGCGGTCATCATGATGCGAAACGGCAATTTCTCGGGCGAGGTTATCGAGGACTATGCCGGTTTCGCCAAGCTGCATCCGGGGCTGGCTCTACTAATGTTGCTCTATCTGTTCTCGCTCGCGGGCATTCCGCCGACGGCAGGCTTCTTCGCTAAGTTCTACGTGCTGGTCGCGCTCATCGAGCGTGGTTTTGTCCTTCTGGCCGTGATCGCAGTGCTCCTGAGCGCTGTCGCCGCCTATTTCTACATCCGCATCGTCATGGTGATGTTCATGCGCGAACCGGAGCGGGTGTTCGAGCCGGCGCTGACGCCTCTGGTCGGCGCTGCTCTCGCCGTCACCGCCGCGGGCACGGTCGGCATCGGACTGTTTCCAGCGTGGTTTCTGAAGCTCGCTCAGCAGTCGGCTTTCGGCGGCTGAGCGATCGCATTTGCATTGGCCTATGCGACGGAATAAACTACCGGTTTAGGAAAGGAATGCCCTTAGTCGCTTCCCGGGGCGACCGCGTTAACGGCCCGAAGGAGCCGATCGCGGCTTGAGCAACGTCCCCGATGGGTGACCGGGCTGCGCAATATGTCTGCAGCGGAATTCCTCCCGGTTCTTTTCATGATCGCCGGAATTGTTCTGGTGGTGGGGGCGACGCTTTTTGTTTCCTCGCTCTTGCGGCCGTCCAATCCCTATCCCGAAAAGAACATGCCCTATGAATGCGGCATGGACCCGGCAGGCGAGGCGGCCGGGGGGCGCTTCAGGGTGCAGTTCTTCATCCTCGCGATCCTCCTGGTCGTCTTCGATGTCGAGGCGATGTTTCTCTTTCCCTGGGCGGTCGTCCTCAAAGAGATCGGTATCGTCGGCTATCTTGAGATGT
The DNA here is from genome assembly GCF_052044935.1 of Ensifer sp. 22460. Classification (NCBI taxonomy): domain Bacteria; kingdom Pseudomonadati; phylum Pseudomonadota; class Alphaproteobacteria; order Hyphomicrobiales; family Rhizobiaceae; genus Ensifer; species Ensifer sp. 22460. Next base: position 51,540 of record NZ_JBQENZ010000030.1, on the reverse strand, counting down.
TCGTCTTCATCGTCCTGCTTCTCGTGGGCTTCGCCTACGCCTGGCTGAAGGGAGCGCTGGAATGGGAGGAGTAGGAAACACGATCCAGGACAGCGTGCTGTTCACCACGGCCGAGAGCGTCATCAATTGGAGCCGAAAGTCGGCCTTGTGGCCCGAGACCTTCGGTATCGCCTGCTGTGCCATCGAAATGATCTCGGCGGGTTGCGCGCGCTACGACCTCGACCGGTTCGGTGTGGTGTTCCGCCCTTCGCCGCGGCAGTCCGATGTGATGATCATCGCCGGCACGGTGACCCGGAAGTTCGCGCCCGTCGTGCGCCGGCTTTACGACCAGATGCCGGAACCGCGATGGGTGATTGCCATGGGCACGTGCGCCATTTCAGGCGGCGTCTACAACACCTATGCCGTGGTGCAGGGGTCTGAAACCTTCGTTCCGGTTGACGTGCACGTCCCCGGATGCCCACCGCGCCCCGAGGCGCTGATGCATGGCTTCCTGCTGCTGCAAGAAAAGATCAAGAGGTCCCGCGCGCTGGCCGGAACGCCACTCGATCGGGCTGCGGCATCATGAGCGTCGAGCCGTCTCTCAATCGCGCTCCGATCCTGGAGCGCTTCGGGGAAACGATCGAGGATCTCGGCACTGCACATGGCATCGATGTCTTTGTTGTTCCACCCGAAAAGATCGTTGAGTTCTGCCGGTTCCTGAAAGACGATCCGGAGCTCAGGTTCAATTTCCTGTCAGACATCTGCGGGGTCGACCACTATCCCGAAACGCCCCGCTTCGAGGCGGTGTATCATCTCTATTCGCTGCCCAACCGCTGGCGGGTCCGCATCAAGTGTCGGCTTGGCGACCCACCTGAGGTCCCCTCGGTCACCGCGGTCTGGCGCACCGCCAACTGGCACGAGCGCGAAGCCTGGGACATGTATGGCATCCGGTTCCAGGGGCATCCCGATTTGCGCCGGATCTACATGTGGGAGGGCTTCGAGGGCTTTCCTCAGCGCAAGGATTTCCCGCTCAGGGGTTACAAGGACAAGCTGAACCCGTTTGGTGCCGAAGGTCCGCCGCCGACACAGCCCGACCTCGCCACGCGGGAGATTCCATAGGGAGGGAGAAGGACTGGTGCGGGCGGTTTTCCGCTGGGACCGATCCAAAATCATCATGAACTATGGAGACCGATCGACGCCGGAGAGTTTTAGATGACCGAAGTCACCGAGCTCACGCGGCCAGAAGGTGAAGCGCTCAACAGCAAGGAAGTGCTTCTCAATCTCGGGCCCCAGCACCCCAGCACCCATGGGGTTCTTCGGCTCGTCCTCGAACTGGACGGCGAATATGTCAAGCGGGTGGACCCACATATCGGCTACCTGCATCGCGGCACCGAAAAACTGGCGGAAAGTTTCACCTATACGCAGATCTTCCCGCTGACCGACCGGCTCGACTATCTCTGCCCACCTTCGAACAACCTGGCCTTCGCGCTCGCGGTGGAGAAACTCCTTGGCATCGAGGCCCCGGTGCGGGCGCAATATATCCGCGTGATGATGGCGGAACTCGCGCGCATCTCCGGTCATCTGCTGATTACCGGCGCGCTGCCAATGGATCTCGGCGCCATGACCGCGCTACTTTACGTCATGCGCGAACGCGAAATGATTATGGATCTCATGGAAATGATCACCGGTGCGCGCATGCACACCTCCTTCTGCCGGGTTGGTGGCGTGCGCGAGGACCTTCCTGACGGATTCTTCCTGAAGATCCGGGAGTTCTGCGACATCTTCCCGAACCGGATCCGCGACTATGAGCGCTTGCTCGAAGACAACCGGGTGTTCCTGAAACGCACCCAGGGCATTGGCGTCATCTCTGCAGAGGACGCCATTGATCTGGGCCTCAGCGGTCCGAACCTGCGGGCTTCCGGCGTCGACTGGGACATCCGCCGTGACGAGCCTTACGAGATCTACGACCGGCTCGATTTCAATGTCATCACCCGCACCGAGGGCGATTGTTATGCGCGTTGGCGGTGCCGGGTCGACGAGATGCGCGAAAGCATGCGGATCATCGAACAATGCATCGACCAGATGCCCGAGGGAGCGTTCCAGGTCGACATGCCGACGATCGCCTTCCCCGTCGACAAGGAGCGCGTGCATTGCTCGATGGAGGCGTTGATCCAGCATTTCGACCTGTCGGCCTATGGCTTCAACGTGCCGAAGGGCGAGGTCTATTCGGCAATCGAGGCACCCAAGGGTGAGTTGGGCTTCTACATCATCAGCGACGGGTCGCCGAAACCGTTTCGCATGAAGGTCAGGGCACCCTCGTTCGTCAACCTCCAGGCGGTCTTCGGAGTGACGAACGCCCGCTATCTGGCGGACATGATCGCCGTGCTTGGCAGCCTCGATCCTGTGATGGCGGAGGTGGACAAGTAGCAGGGACTTGAACGTGATGACGATGCGCGAAAAGATCGAACAGGCGGCGGCGCGGTACCCCGACCAGCGCTCGGCGATCATGCCCGCGCTTCTGATCGCGCAAAGGGAACATGGCCACCTGCCGGGGCCGGTGCTGGAAGAGGTCGCCGAAATCCTTGGCGTCGAGCGGATCTGGGTCTACGAGCTGGCGACCTTCTATACGCTTTTCCATACCGAGCCGGTGGGGACGTTCCATCTACAGCTTTGCGACAACGTCTCCTGCATGCTGCGGCGATCCGAGGAGCTGCTGACGCATCTGGAGAAGGTCCTTAGGGTCAAGAAAGGCGGCACGACCGAGGACGGGCTGTTCACGCTCTCGACCGTCGAATGCCTCGGTGCCTGCGAGATGGCCCCGGTGATGCAGGTCGGCGACGACTATCACGGCAATCTCGACATAGAGCGGATCGATGCGCTCCTCGCCCGGCTCCGCGCGACGGTGCCCGAGACGACCGGCGCCGATCTTGCTGCCGCCGAACCACCGGGGAATTAGCGCCATGTTCGAACCGGTTCTTCTGAAGAACGTGCACGTGCCGGATGGACATCTCCTCTCCACCTATGAGGCCTGCGGCGGTTATCGCGCACTTGCCAAAGCCCTCAAGGAATACACGCCCGACGAGATCATCGATCTCGTCAAGCGATCGAACTTGCGCGGCCGCGGCGGAGCCGGGTTTCCGACCGGCATGAAGTGGAGCTTCGTGCCGAAGCGGGCCGACAAAGCGAAATATCTCTGCTGCAATGCCGACGAAGGGGAGCCTGGCACCTTCAAGGACCGTATCGTTATGGAGCGGGACCCGCACCAACTGATCGAAGGCATGGCGATCAGCGCCTACGCGATCGGGGCCGAGGTCGCCTATGTCTATATTCGCGGAGAGTATGTGCTGGCGATCCGACGGCTGGAACAGGCGATCGCGGAGGCCAAGGCCAAGGGCTATCTGGGAGCGAGGATACTGGGCTCGGATTTCAATTTCGTCGTGCATGTCCATTGCGGCGCCGGCGCTTATATCTGCGGCGAGGAGACCGCGATGCTCGACTCGCTCGAGGGCAAGAGGGCACAGCCGCGCCTGAAGCCGCCATTCCCGGCGGTTGCCGGGCTCTATGCCAGCCCGACCGTCATCAACAATGTCGAGACGCTGGTCTGCGTGCCGCATATCGTGGCTCGGGGCGCCGATTGGTTCCGTAGCATCGGACCGGAGAAGAGCCCCGGACCGAAGCTCTATTGCCTCAGCGGGCAGGTGCGAAAACCCGGGCTTTACGAACTGCCGATGGGAATTCCGCTTCGCGAACTCGTCGAGGACCATGCCGGCGGGCCGCCGGCCGGTCGCAAGGTCAAGGCGGTGATCCCAGGTGGTGTTTCCGCGCCGGTGATCCCTGAGCCGGGTCTCGACATCGCAATGGACTTTGACTCGCTTGCTGCCGCCGGCACGATGCTGGGCTCGGCCGGGGTGATCGTCGTCGACGACACGACCTGCATGGTCAAGGTCGCCACCCGCATCATCGAGTTCTTTCACCACGAGTCCTGTGGCAAGTGCACACCCTGCCGCGAGGGGTTGAACTGGGTGGTGAAAGTGCTGCGCCGGATCGAAGCGGGCGAGGGCGCCCCCGGCGACATGGAGCAGTTGGATATGCTCTGCAAAGGCATTTTCGGCAATACGTTTTGTGCTTTGGGTGACGGCGCGGCGATGGGATTGCGGGCTTCGCTGGCGCATTTCCGCGAGGAGTTCGTCGCCCATATCGAGGAGCGGAAGTGTCCGTTCCACTGAGGAGCGCTCTAGCGCGGGCGAGTAGGCCATGGTTAGCGTTACGATCAATGGGCAAACACTGGAAGTCGAGGCTGGCACGACTGTGTTGCAGGCCGCCCAGCGATTGGGCATCGAAATTCCGACCTTCTGCTACCTGAAGCGGCTGCCGCCGCTTGCCTCCTGCCGCATGTGTCTCATCGAGATCGAGGGGCTGCGGCGGCTACAGCCGTCCTGCGCCACAGCCGTCACTGAAGGCATGGTCGTGCGAACGGACACGCCGCTGATTGATGAAACGCGTTCTTCCATGCTGGACATGCTGCTCGCTAACCACCCGCTCGACTGTCCGATCTGCGACAAGGGTGGCGAATGTGAGCTTCAGGACATGGTGATGGCCTATGGTCCGGGGAGAAGCCGCTTTCATGATCCCAAGCGCGTGTTCCATTCTCGCGATATTCGCCTCAGTCCCGTCGTCATCATGAACGTCAACCGCTGTATCCAGTGCCAGCGCTGCGTGCGGATGTGCGAGGAGGTCGTCGGCGCGGTCGCCCTCGGCACCGTCGAGAAGGGCATGGACACGGCCGTCACCGGCTTTGAGGGCAGTCTCGCCAGTTGCGACCAATGCGGCAACTGCATCGAAGTCTGTCCGGTCGGCGCGCTGATGAGTTTCCCCTATCGCTACAAGGCGCGGCCCTGGGACCTCGCCGAGGTCGACACGATCTGCCCGCATTGTGGCACCGGATGTCAGCTGACGGTCGGCGCGCGCAAGGGCGAGTTCATGCGGGTCCGATCCAAGGAGGAACACGGCGTCAACCGCGAAACGCTATGCGCACGAGGCCGGTTCGGCCTTGACTTCATCGAAGGACACGACCGGATCAAACGACCTATGATCCGGCGCGATGGCGCGCTGGTTCCGGTTTCCTGGGACGAAGCGGGAGACTATCTACGCCGGCGGCTGGCGGCGGTCGAAAGCAAGGCTTCTGGCGGCGTTGTCTCGCCGCGCCTGCCCAACGAGGTGCTCTATCAGTTCCAGAAGCTGATGCGTACGGTCTTCCGGACCAACAACATCGACTGCTCGTCGCGCTGGTCTACGCCCTTCGATGCGCTCGCCCCTTTGATAGCGAGCTACTCGCGTGCGCCGCTGCAGGAGGTGATCGGCGTCGACCGCGTGCTTGTCATCGGGGGCAACGTGACCGAGGAGAACCCGGTTACGGAATATCTGCTGCGGGATGCCGCCCGGCGGCGCGGCACCCAACTGCTCATGCTCACAACGCGGCCGTCCCGTCTCGACGCCGATGCGGAGGCTGTGGTTCGCGTACCGCCCGGTGGCGAGGCAACGAGCCTTGCGTCCGTTGTCGCTGCACTTGCGGTGGCAGCCGGCGAGAAACTGTCGAGTGACGTTCTTGCCGAGATCGGAGTAACAATCGGCCGCAAGGCGGCTCCCAATGGCGGCGACGGACCGGATCGTCTGGCCGCTGCGCTCAACGAAGACGGCACCGTCACCGTGCTCGTCGGTGTCGACCTCCTGAGATCGTCCGAAGCGCGGGTGGTGTTGCACCAGCTCAACAACCTCTTGCAACTGCTCCGCCTCCTCGGCAAGACCCCAGCATTGCAGATCCTTTTCGACCGCGCCAACCAGATGGGCGCGTGGGATATGGGGGCTTTGGCGGGCGCCTTCCCGGGCCTGCAGGCGGTCGCCAACGATACGGTGCACAGCGCTTTTGCCCGGAACTGGGGCACCGAAATCCCTCACGAGCCTGGTTCTGATCTCGACGCGATGCTGGATCTGTGCGTCGCTGGGCAGATGGGCGCCCTCTATCTTGTCGGAACCGACCCGCTGATCGCCTATCCGGACAGGGTGTTCGTAGCGCGGGCCCTTGGCGCCGCTGATCTGCTGATCGTGCAGGACAGTTTCCTTACGGAGACGGCCGCACTGGCCGAGGTCGTTTTGCCAGCGGCGGGCTACGGTGAAGAGCCCGGCAGCTTTACCAACAACGAAGGTCGCATCCAGCAGGTCCGCAAGTTCCGGGAACCGGTCTTCGAGGCGCGGGGCAATCTCGCTATCTTCGATTTTGTCGCAGCACTGCGCGGCCAAACATTGCAGCATTCGACGCACGTCGAGATTTTCGATGAGATCGCCCGGCTGCTTCCGGCCTATCAGGCGTTGACTTGGGCCGGGCTTGGCGCCGACGGTGCCTTCACCAAGGCGAGCCCGACGCCCCTCTTGGGCGCTTTTCACGCACCGCCGGCTGTTTCGCGGGCGAGCGACGGGCTCATGCTCGTCACTGGCAACTGTTTGTTCCACAATGGCTATCTTTCGGAGCGCTCGGAGATTCTGAATACGGTCGCCAACGACCCCTATGTCGCGATGAGCGCTGAGGATGCTGCGCAACTCGGCCTTGCGGATGGTGATCAGGTTGTCGTTCGTTCAACCCGTGGCGAACTAACGGCGCAGCTCAAGGTCGAGAAACCGTTTCCCAAAGGTCTCGTCTTTATTCCGGAAAACTATCGGTCTCTTCGCCTCAACAGCTTGATGAAGAGGGGTGAATACCCGTGTCCGGTCGAGGTTCAAAAGGTGCAAGCCGCCCACGAAATCAAGGGCGCGAACCGGATCTGGCGTGGAGCGTGAGGTTGGGCGCGAGGCACGGTTCCCACCATTCTCGCCATTCGGCCGGCACGAAACCTCATCAGTGGTAACCGGCCCCGGCAATGTATTCGTGCAGATGCCGCTCCGTGCGCTGCGCTTCGTCAAGCCGATGCTTGACCACATCGCCGATGCTGACGACGCCCACAATGGCCTCCTCCTCCATGACCAGTACGTGGCGTGTCCGTCTCTGGGTCATGATCGACATCACCAGGGGTAGCCCGTCGACAGCCGAACAAATCGCCACATTGCGGTTCATGATGTCGGCGACCGGCATCAGCGCCGCCTCGGGCCCGTATTCCGCAAGTGCGTTGCAGCAGTCCCGTTCCGACAGCGTGCCCAGATACCTTCCGGGCGCGTGGCTGACGACCACGAAGCCGATATTGTTGTCACGAAAGAGCCGCAGGATCTCCACCATCGTCTGGTCGGGAGCGACCGCGATCACTCCAGCGCCCTTGTCTTTCACGATTTCACCGACAAGCATCTGAGCCTCCTATTTGCGCGCGCCGGTTTCATCGTTACTCCTCACGTTCGCCGGATGTTGCGCCACCAGTTATAGCCATGCGGCTCGCTCGTCTCGACCAGCACGTCCTGTTCTGTGTTCAGGCGTGCGGCGACGACGCCACCGCCGGTCATTGCCTTTCCAGGTTTGCCAAGCAGATCGTCACGTCCGATCACCAGGTCACGTGACGAGAAACTCGAGAACTCATACTGCTGGCCAAGTGCGATGGCGTCCGCAGGGCAGGCGTCCTCGCACAGGCCGCAGAACAGGCACCGAGCCGTATCGATCTCGAATTTTGCTGGGTGGCGGTTGCCCTTCTCGTCCTCATAAGGAACGACTTCGATGCAATCGCAGGGGCAGATGCGAGCGCAGAGTTCGCACGCGACGCATTTGATTTCGCCCTCTTCGTCCCGTTTCAGGAAGTGATGCCCGCGATAGCGCGAGTAGGGGAGCCATTTCTCCTTGTCCGGATACTGCATGGTCACCGGCTTGGAGAACATATAGCCAAAGGTCAGCGTAAAGGCGCTTGCCAGATCGGCAAAAAGCGCCCAGCCGATCCATGTTCCAGCTCTGTCGACTACGCGTGACATCTTCGCGCCCGTTCTACAGCGGCGTGCGTCTATTCCGACGCAGGAGGGCCGCTGTAGTCCCTTCGATCGCTGCACGTACCTTCCTCAGATCGACACCGATCTAGGAACGCACGCGGAGGAGCCGCCATGGCCCCTAAGTGAAAGCAATACCAGTGATAATTATGTTCGCCATCGACAAAGGAAGCAAGACCTTCCATCCGATCGCCATCAGTTGGTCATAGCGATAGCGAGGCAAAGTGAAGCGGAACCACATAAAAACATAAATGAAGAATGCCACCTTGAGCGCAAACCAGAGAAGCGGTGGCAGCGGAAGCAGAACACCGTTCCAGCCGCCGAAAAACAGGATGACGGAGAGGACCGATACCAAGAGCACGATGACGTATTCGCTGACCATGAAGAGCGCGAAGCGGATACCGCTGTACTCGGTATGGAACCCGGCGCCGAGATCCCCTTCCGCTTCGGCCAGGTCGAAGGGAATGCGCTGCGCTTCGGCCAAGCCCGCGACGAAGAAGACGAAGAACCCGATCGGCTGATAGACGATATTCCAGAGATCGCTCTGGGCGCGCACGATGTCCACGAGGCTCATCGACTGTGCCAGCATGACGACGCCGATGACCGCGAAACCCATGGGGATTTCGTAGCTGATCATCTGCGCGCAGGTCCTGAGACTGCCTAGAACCGCGTATTTGCTGTTGGCGGCCCAGCCGCCGAAGATGACGCCATAGACCTCCAGGCCAATCACTGCAAAGACGAAAAGCAGTGCCACGTTCAGGTTGGAAACGTAGAGCGTTATCTCGGCATTGAGCACTGAAACTGTCTCCCCGAAGGGGATCGCGACGAATACGACAAAGGGCGGAGCGAGCGCCAGGATCGGCGCCAGCTTAAACAGGAAGCGGTCAGCTTCTGCAGGGATGTGGTCTTCTTTCGTCAGAAGCTTGATACCGTCCGCCACGGGCTGCAGCAGCCCGTGCCACCCCACGCGCATGGGACCCATCCGTTGCTGCATATGGCCGGCAATCTTGCGTTCCAGCCAGGTCAGCGGCAAAGGCAGCAGAAGCAGCATTGCGATCAGCAACGCGATCTTGATGGCGATCACGCCAAGAGCGAAGAGAAGGTCCATGTTCCGCGGCCAACTAGTCAACAGGCTGAAACACGACTGCACTTGGCCGAGCTTACCCGTTGAGCGCTTCGGTACTCCGATTTCTCGATTCTCTCACGAAAGGGCGGCTGTGGACAAGCTGCTGCTTCCGGCGAATGCCAAGATCATCGCGGGGTACTTGGCGTATGACCAACACCCCGACGAAGCCGGAACCCACCTGTTAAGGGCGAATGGCCTCATTGGCGGCATCGCGGAATGAGACGAGTCTCTGGCGTCCGTCATCCCACAAGACGAGCCTGACGCAGCGCAAGCTTTCCCAAAGAGTGATGCGGCCGATATCCGCGAGTTGGGGGTGGTCGCGCAGAACTTCCGGCAATCTGTAGTAAGGGATCCTGCTCGACAGGTGATGCACGTGATGAATGCCGATATTGCCGGTCAGCCATCTCAGCACCAGCGGCAGGTCATAGTGGGATGCGCCGTGGAGGGCTGCCTGGGGAAACTGCCAATCCTCGCCGGCCGACCAGTGCGTCTCCTCAAACTGGTGCTGCACGTAGAAGAGCCAGATGCCGGCGGCGCCGGCCAGGAGCACGATCGGCAGATGGATCACGAGGAAAGGCAGGAGCCCAACCATCCAAGCCACCAAGGCGGCGCACACCAGGATCGCAGCGTTCGTCGCCATGGTGGAGACCCAGGGCAGCGCACCTCCCTTCATCATCCCGAAAGGCACACGCTGCTTAAGGAGAAAGAGCCAGGCAGGGCCGATGCCGAACATCACGAGCGGGTGCCGGTACAGGCGATAGCCCAGGCGTTTCATGGGTGAAAGTGCACGGTATTCCGAGATCGTGAGCGTGGTGATGTCGCCAGTACCCCGCTCGTCCAAATTGCCAGCCGAGGCGTGATGAGCGGCGTGTGCCCGGCGCCAGTAATCGTAAGGCGTCAACGTAAGCACGCCGATGACACGACCTGTCCAATCGTCAGGGCCGCGGCGGGCGAAGAACGAACCGTGGCCGCAATCGTGCTGGATCATGAAAAGGCGTAGGAGAAAGGCTGCGCCCGGAATGATTGCGATCAGTCCGTACCAGAACCCATAAGCGAGGGAAAAATAGGCGATGGCCCAGAAGCCGGCGAACGGCACGACTGTGACAAGAAGCTCCAAGGCGCTGCGCCCAATTCGGGGCTGACGGTATTTGGCGAGGATCTTCAACCACGCTCGGGCATCATTTTCTACAAGTGATGCCGGTGAGTAGACATGTGTGTTCATCAAAACTGGTCCGTATTTCCTCGCCTCGCAAATAACCAGCCAGGCCTATGGCTTGCGCCGGAGTCTCAAGCGCAATGGTGGAGAGTGTCAGGCCCGACGAGGCATGCGCGCCGCATAACGGCGATCGCGCTCGGCCTCGTCGGTCAAAATGTCGTCATGGGTGCGCTTCTGGTGGCAAGGTGAATGTCGCGGGAGGGTGCCATATCTTGGCAGCATTGAACCTTCGGGCGCTGCGTGCGGGAACCTATCCTACGAAGTGGACGCGCAATGCAATAGCGTTGACCGCAATTATCTCCTGCAGGGCCGCGTTCGAAAAGCTTGCAAATCGGGGTCGCCTCACACCCGAACGAGTCGTGCCCGATCAGGTAGCCGAATAAGCTGATAAACCTCGGCGTCGTCAGCCGAGGCAGAGGCGGCATGCAAGTCGCCTCTGCTCCACTAGAGCTATTTCTGCTTCTTGCCTACGCTGGGCGCGCTCGTGGCGAACTTGACCTGATTGCCCTGCGCGGCGGCGGCGGCCGGTGCCACGGACTTGTCCTTTTTCGGCTTTCGAACTTCGCGATTGCTTCTTACCTGGCCTTTGGCCATCTGATCCTCCTGGGTTTTCGGTTGATTGTGGGTTGCAGAATTTCAATGCTGCGACATGACCGTGCCTTTGTGTCCACTCAGCAAGGACGGAACGTTCCGCCACGGAGGCAGGAAAGCCTGGGGCCTCGTGCTGCCGAACTGAACCGCTTGATACGGAGTGCGGCCGTAGTTTCACCTTTACAAATTTGCTGAAGGCGACCGCGCTCGCGGTATCCAAACCCGCTGACATTGACGAGATTACGCGCGGTACTGTGAAGGTGAAGCTCGGAAGACACGCGGTCCTCCTTTCGTTGGGGCCAGGACACTAACGCCCCGAAGCAGCAGCGCCCTGAAAATGGCTACTGAAGAAGAGTAGCATGTGCTATTTGAAGGTCGTACGCAATGGCCGTTGTTCTCTCTTTGAACTGGCGGGTCGGCCCCAGACGCGCCCGCTGACATTGCTCACTTTTTACCATTTGTCTTCGTATTGCGCTCAGCTGAGTTCTTGGGCGAGTCCGATGAGAAGCCCTTCAGGTCCACGGATGTAGCAGAGCCGATACGCATCCTTGTACTGGACTACTTCGCCTACGAGCTGCGCGCCGCGCTTAAATAGCCTTTCAAGCGTCTCGTCGATGTCGTCCACGGCGAACATGACGCGGAGGTAGCCCAGGGCGTTGACCGGGGCGTTCCGGTGATCTGCGACCACAAGTGGCGTGAGGAAGCGGGAGAGCTCGAGCCGGCTGTGGCCGTCCGGTGTGCGCATCATGGCAATCTCGACACGCTGATCACCCAATCCAGTGACGCGTCCGGCCCATTCTCCTTCGATCGTTGCCTGGCCTTCGAGCTCGAGGCCGAGTTCGCGAAAGAAATCAATCGTCGCTGCCATGTCTTCGACGACGATTCCTACGTTGTCCATCCGCTTGAGCGCCATGTTTCCAATCTCCAGGGTGGCGTTCCAATCTACTAGGTGTCGCCTAGTCGAACAACGGACGCTTGAATGCTCCGAACTTCGGCAGTCATCCAGGCCCGATCCACGATTGGAGAAAGTCACCTCTCGGGACGTCAGCGAAAGCGGCAACTATTCTTGTTTTGGGCAGCGAAAGAGAACGTCATTCCTATAATCTATAAAAATTATGTATTTAATAATGTTACATTATCAACCGTGGTGGAACTCGGAGCCCATGTCCTATCTGATGAGCCTTCTCGACAAGAGTCCCGTCGATCCGGGAAAGACGGCGACGGAAGCCCTTCACGCAACGGCCAGTCTTGCTGCGAAGGCGGAGGAGTGGGGTTATCACCGCTTCTGGGTTGCGGAGCACCATAACATGTCGGGCCTTGCGAGCTCGGCGCCGGAAACCTTGATCTCTTATCTGCTGGCGAAGACGTCGAAGATCCGCATCGGTTCAGGCGGCGTTATGCTGCAACACTACAGTGCCTATAAGGTCGCCGAGACCTTCAATCTTCTCGCCAGCCTCGCCCCGTCGCGTGTCGATCTCGGTGTGGGCAAGGCGCCTGGCGGTTTTCCATTTTCCACCAAGGCACTGCAAGTAGGGGTCGACCCGGCTTTGCGGCCAAGTTTTGGCGAGCAACTGGCCGATCTCAATCGCTATCTGCTTTCGCAGGCTGGACCGGGAGCCGAGTTGCTGGCGACACCACTGCCGCCTGCTGCGCCGGAACGTTTCCTGCTGGGGGCAAGCGTCGACAGCGCACTGCTTGCCGCGGAAAAAGGCTGGAAGCTTGTCTTTGCCGGCCATCTCAACGGCGATCCCGCCAATCTTGAAAAGACCTTCGATGCCTATGAGCGCGCCACGGGCGGTGAACTGCCGCTGCTGGCTCTGGCGGCCCTTGCGGCCGACAGCGAAGAACGGGCGCGCGAACGGGTCGCTGACCTGAAGATCTTCAAGGTGCTCTTCGGCAATGGCCAGAGCGTCAATGTCGGCAGTAAGGAGCAGGCAGCCGAATACGCCCGCCAGGCCGGCGTCACCGACTACCGTGTTGAGGAGAAGACCCCAAGCATTCTCCATGGCACGCCGCGGAAGGTGCGCCGGGAGCTCGACGACTTGCATCGTCGCTACGGCGTCCAGGAATTCATCATCGATACGCCTTCGGTTGCTGCTTCCGAACGCTTCGCCTCGATCGAACTCATTGCACGAGAACGACTGTCTCTCGCCGCCTGATCATTCCGGGAAGGATCTGTCATGACCAAGAAGAATGTGACTTTCGGCATCATGCTGCAGGGACCGGGCGGGCACATGAACGCCTGGAAGCACCCAAGCGGACCGGCCGACGCCAGCGTCAATTTCGGCTTTTTCGTCGAAACGGCGCGCAAGGCCGAAGCGGCCGGCATTGCCTTCGCCTTCGTCGCCGACGGCCTCTACATCAACGAACAGTCGATCCCGCATTTCCTCAACCGTTTTGAGCCGCTGACGATCCTGTCGGCACTCGCCGCCTCGACCTCGAAGATCGGTCTCGTCGGCACGGTCTCTACCTCCTACAGCGACCCGTTCACGGTGGCTCGCCAGTTCGCATCGCTCGACCTCATCAGTGGCGGCCGCGCCGGCTGGAATGCGGTGACCTCGCCGCTTGAAGGGTCCGGCCGAAACTACGGGCGCGAACATCCAGAGCACGAGCTGCGCTACGAGATCGCCGACGAATATCTCGACGCCATCAAGGGGCTCTGGGACAGTTGGGACGACGACGCCTTCGTGCGCGATCGGGCAGCCGGCGTCTATGTGGACAAGACAAAGCTTCGCCGGCTCAACCACAAGGGGCGGTTCTTCCGGATCGAGGGGCCGCTCAATATCGAACGCTCCAGACAGGGACAGCCAGTGGTGTTCCAGGCGGGAGCCTCCGATTCCGGTATTCGGCTTGCCGGCAAGCACGCCGATGCGGTGTTCACCAACGGCGGCCCGATCGAGGACGCGAAGGCCTTCTACAAGCAGGTCAAGCAGAGTGCGGTGGCTCAAGGGCGCAGCACCTCCGAGATAGGCATCTTCCCGGGTATCGGCCCAATCGTCGGGGCGACTGCCGAGGAAGCCGAGGCGAAGTACCGTGCCATTCGCGATCTGGTAACGATCGAGGAGGCGTTGCTCTATCTCGGTCGCTTCTTCGATCATCATGACTTTAGCGCCTATCCGCTGGACGCACCGTTCCCGGATATCGGCGACATCGGCAAGAACAGTTTCCGGGCAACGACTGACCGCATCAAGAAGACGGCGCGCGAAACCGGGGCGACCCTGCGCGAGATCGCACTCGATGTCGCAACGCCCAGGACCGCCTTCATAGGCACGGCTGAGCATATCGCCGACGAGATCATCCGCTGGATCGAAGAAGATGCGGCCGACGGCTTCATTCTCGGCTTCCCGGTTATCGCCGAAGGCCTCGCCGATTTCGCCGAACATGTGCTGCCGCTGCTCGAGCGCCGCGGCTACTTCAAGCGCGAGCTCGTGGGCGAGACGCTGCGCGATCATCTGGGGCTCCCCTATCGCGAAAGCCGCTACGCCGCGCCGACACCGGATGCCGAACGGGGAAGGGCCATCGGAGCCTGACGGCTTCGGCGGGGCTGCGCTCATGAACCTCATTCTCACCGACACCCAGCGATCCTCCGCGGTCGAGCGTGGCCTCGGCGCCTTTCTCGATGAGATCGTCGCGATCCGGCGCGACCTGCACCAGCATCCGGAGCTTGCCTTTCAGGAGAAACGCACCAGCGCCCTTGTCGGCGATCTGCTCGCCGCCTGGGGCTATGAGGTGAGCCGCGGCATTGCCGGCACTGGGATCGTCGCGACGCTGCAGCGCGGACAAGGCGAGAAGGCGATCGGCCTTCGCGCCGATATGGACGCACTGCCGATCGAGGAGGCGACCGGGCTTGCCTATGCCAGCCGCCACAAGGGCGTCATGCACGCTTGCGGTCATGACGGGCACACGGCGATCCTGCTCGCCGCCGCGCGCTTTCTGGCGGCCGAGGGCCGTTTCGACGGCACGCTGCGGCTGATCTTCCAGCCGGCGGAGGAAATCGGCGCTGGCGCCCGCAAGATGCTGTCGGAGGGGCTGTTCGAGCGTTTTCCTGTCGATGCTGTCTTCGGCCTGCACAATTGGCCCGGCGTGCCCACCGGCCGCTTCGGCTTCGTTGCCGGCGCTGCCATGGCCTCCGTCGATCAGGCGAATATCACGGTCGTCGGCAAAGGCGGGCATGGTGCCGAGCCACATCTGACGGTTGATCCGGTGTTGGCGACAGCGTCGCTGATCACGGCGCTTCAGAGCCTGGTTTCGCGCAATGTCGACCCGCAGGACATGGCTGTCGTCACCGTCGGATCCATTCATGGTGGCCAGGCGTCGAACGTCATTCCCGGGAGCGTTTCCTTGAGGCTGACCTTGCGTGCCTTCAATGGCAAGGTTCGCCGCTTGCTCGGCGAGCGTGTTCAGGCGCTGGCGTGGGCGCAGGCCGAAAGCTTTGGCGCGACAGCGGAGGTTGACTACAGGCTGGGCTTCCCGGCGCTCGTAAACCATCGGCGCGAAACGGATTTCGCCCGAAACGTGGTGCTTAAGGCGCTTGGCCCCGACGCGGTCATAACCGACTTCAAGCCGCGCACCGCCAGTGAAGACTTCGCGTTCTTCCTGGGGGAGAAGGCGGGCAACTACGCCTTCGTCGGCAACGGCGACAGCGCGCCTCTTCACAGCGCCGAATACGATTTCAACGACGCGATCATCGCACCCGCCGCCCGCTACTGGGTCCGGCTAGTGGAAACCTTCCTCGCATGACGACCATGGGATGGCAAAGACATGAGCGACACGTTTCTCTACACCACGCCCCTCGACCCGCGCGCCAAGCCGCTGATCGACGAACTGATCGTGGAATATGACAGCCGCTACGGCAACTACTTCAGCGAAGAGGGGGCGGCAGCCGAAATGAACCGCTATCCGGCGGAGGCCTTCGCCCCGCCGCACGGCAATTTCGTACTGCTGATCCGCGACGGCGAAACCGTCGGCGGGGGCGCCTTCAAGCACTATGACGACCACACCGCCGAGTTCAAGCGCATCTGGACCCGGTCCGATCTGCGGCGCCAAGGCCTGGCGCGCAAGGTGCTCTTCGAGCTCGAGGCACAGGCGGCGCGGCAAGGCTATTCGCGCATCTATCTGACGACCGGATTTCGCCAACCCGAAGCGGTCGGCCTCTATCTCGCCAACGGCTATACCGCGCTCTTTGACGTCGATGCCGATCCGGAGGTCTACAAGACGCTGCCTTTCGAGAAGGACGTCACGCACCTCGTCACGACGCTTGCGTTTCTCGGCGAAGTGCCGCCCTCCCATCCCCAGGCCGCAAGCCACGCCTGACGCTGACCGGCCGCGCCGCGCGCGAGCCCGGTACCCAACCGATTTCCAGGAGAGGAACCATCATGGCAGTTGTGACCGACGTTGCCGGTATTCCCGCACCCAGATCAACCAGCGAGCCGAACCCTGGCTACGCCCACTACCGCATCGTGCCGGCACGCCATCCAGGCCGCGCGCTCGGCACGCTGTTTGCAGCACTTGTCATTGCGGGAGTGCTCTATTCGGTGCTGACCAACCCGCGTTGGGGCTGGCCGGTTTTTGCCGAATGGTTCTTCGCCGAGCCGGTACTCGCAGGTCTCGGCCGGACCTTGCTGTTGACGGCGCTCGCCACCGTCTCGGGCTCGTTGCTCGGAACAGCGTTGGCTCTCGCCCGCGTGTCGAAATCGCCGCTGCTTGCCAGCCTCTCCTTCGGCTATATCTGGCTGCTGCGTTCCATCCCGCTGATCGTTCTGCTGCTGGTGCTCAACAATCTCGGCTACCTCTACGAGACGATCGCGATCGGCGTGCCCTTCACCGATACCGTCTGGCTGAACTATCCGACGACCCAGCTGCTGACGCCGTTTGCCGCCGCTTTCCTCGGCCTCACCCTCAATCAGTCCGCCTTCTTCGCCGAGATCGTGCGCGGCGGCATCCTCGCCGTCGATCAGGGACAACACGAGGCGGCCGCGGCGCTGGGCCTGCCGCGCCGCCGCCAGGCCTTCCGCATCGTGCTGCCGCAGGCCATGCGCTCGATCCTGCCCACCGGCTTCAACGAGATCATCGGCCTCGCCAAGGGCACCTCGATGGTCTACGTGCTGGCGCTTCCCGAACTCTTCTACACGGTGCAGGTCATCTATCGCCGCAATCTTGAGGTCATTCCGCTCCTGATGGTCGCGACCGTCTGGTACCTGGTGATCATGACCGGACTTTCGATCGTCCAGCACTATATCGAGCGATACTATTCGAGAGGTGCGGTGCGTAATCCTGTGCCGCTGCCGTTTCAGGCGCTCATTTCGCGCTTTCGCCGACCACTGACGGAGGTCGCACGCCCCGCTGAAGCGGCCGCCAAGACCGGCTTTCGCGATGCGCAGGTTCTCCGCTCGGGCGGTACCGTGCACGTGCACGGCATATCGAAGAGCTTCGGGCCGCTGAAGGTGCTAGACCGGGTCGAGCTGAACCTGCCGGCGGGCAGCGTCACTGCGATCCTCGGGCCGTCCGGTTCGGGCAAGTCCACGCTACTGCGCGCCATCAATCATCTCGAGCGCGTCGACGACGGTTTCATCGCGATCGATGACGAGCTTGTCGGCTACAGCCAGAAGGGCGACACGCTCTACGAACTGAAGGAAACGGAGATCCTGAAGCGGCGTGCCGACATCGGCATGGTGTTCCAGAACTTCAATCTTTTCCCCCACCTGACCGTGCTCGAAAACCTGATCGAGGCGCCCATTCACGTGCGCGGTCTCAGCCGGGATGACGCGGTGCGCCTCGCTCGGGATCTGCTGGAACGCGTCGGCTTGAGCGACAAGATCAGCGCCTATCCGCGTCAGCTCTCCGGCGGACAGCAGCAGCGCGTCGCGATTGCCCGTGCGCTGGCGCTCCGCCCGAAGGTGCTGCTCTTCGACGAGCCGACCTCGGCGCTTGATCCGGAACTCGTCGGCGAAGTGCTCGACGTCATCAAGGAACTGGCACGCACCGGCACGACGCTTGTCATCGTCACTCATGAAACCGGTTTTGCCCGCGAGGTCGCCGACACTGTCGTGTTCATGGAGGCGGGGCGTGTGCTTGAGGCCGGACCGCCGGCTCAGATCTTTGCCGACGCCAAACATCCGCGCACCCGCGAGTTCCTGGCGCGCGTTCTCTGAAAAAAGCTCTCCGCCATTCCCCATGGCGAAGCTTCACTACTATCAGCAACCAATGATTGAAATGGAGAGGATCATGACAATACTCGACACTGCAAAGTTGCTTCTAGCCGGTGCCGTCACGGCCGTTGCCCTCGGCTTGGGCCCCGTCCAGGCCCAGGATAAATTCGACCTCAGCCCCGACACCTCCAACCGCATCCGTGCGGAGAAGAACGAGGCGGCGGTCAAGGCGATCGCTCCCAACTTCACGTTCGTCAACCCCGGCAAGTTTACCGTTGCCGTCAATCCCTGGGATCCGCCGATTGCCACTTACGCATCGGACTCCAAGACGGTTGTCGGCGCCGATCCGGATATCGCTTCGCTGCTCGCCGACAGCTTCGGTCTTGAGCTTGAACTCGTGCCCGTCGCCTGGGCGGATTGGCCGCTCGGCGTCAGCTCCGGCAAGTACGACGCGGTGATCAGCAACGTCACGGTGACCGAGGAGCGCAAGGAGAAGTTTGATTTCTCCACCTATCGCAAGGACGTGCTCGGCTTCTTCGTCAAGTCCGACAGCAAGATCACTGAGATCAAGGAACCGAAGGACGTCGCCGGGTTGAAGGTGATCACTGGGGCCGGCACCAACCAGGAAAAGATCATTCTGGAATGGGACCGGCAGAACGTTGCCGCCGGGCTGAAGCCGATCGAGGTACAATACTACGACGATCGCGCCGCCAGCGACCTCGCCTTGCAGTCGGGCCGCGCCGACGTCGAGTTCAACCCGAATGCCACCAGAGCCTATGCCGCGTCGATCAAGGACGACACCAAGGTTGTCGGCATCGCCAGCGGCGGCTGGCCGCTGACGGCCGAGATTGCTGTGACAACCCGCAAGGGCGGCGGCCTGGCCGACGCGATTACAGTCGCGCTCAACGATCTAATCAAGAGCGGCAAATATGGCGAGGTGCTGAAGCGCTGGAGCCTGGGTGCCGAGGCGGTCGACAAGGCCCAGACCAACCCGCCTGGCCTGCCGAAGAGCGGTTCCTGATCTGGCCTCGCTGGATCGACGGCGCCGCCGCCGGTCCAGCTTCTGCATTTCACCCGGAGACTAACAGCATGAACGGCACGACCCGATATCGTACTCTTCTCGCCGCCGCCGCGGCGGCCCTTCTTCATCTCGGCTCGGCGCAGGCCGACACTGGCTTTGATCTCAGCCCCGAACAGCCCGGCCGCGTCCATGCCGTTCGCAACGAAACTGCAGTCGCGGCCATCCCCGCGGATTTCGAGTTCGTGACACCGGGCAAGTTCACGGTGGCCGTCAGTCCGGGGGGACCACCGCTGGCCACCTACGCTACCGACGCCCGCACGGTGATTGGCGCCGATCCGGAATATGCCGGCGCGATCGCCAACAGCCTGGGTCTCGAGCTTGAGCTCGTGCCCACCGCCTGGATCGACTGGCCGCTGGGACTGACGTCCGGCAAGTACGATGCCGTGATCTCCAATGTCGGGGTCACCGAGCAGCGCAAGGAGAAGTTCGACTTCTCGACCTATCGGCAGGGGCTGCACGGCTTCTTCGTCAAATCCGATAGCGGCATCACTTCGATCGAGGAACCGAAGGATGCGGCGGGTCTCAGGATCATCGTCGGCGCCGGCACCAACCAGGAGCGTATCCTCCTCAAATGGAGCGACGAGAACGTCGCAGCGGGGCTGAAGCCGCTGGAACTGCAATATTACGACGACGAGGCGACGAGCCTCGTGGCGCTCGCTTCCGGGCGTGCCGACGTCATCGTCCAGCCGCATGCGCAGCTCGTCTTCATCGCCGCGCGAGACAACAACATCAAGCGTGTCGGTACGCTGAGCGCCGGCTGGCCGGAGCGTTCGGACGTGGCGATCACAACGCGCAAGGGCAGTGGGCTCGCCAACGCTCTGACGATCGCCACCAACGGTCTGATTGCGGATGGCACCTATGGCAAGGTTCTGGAACGCTGGCACCTCCAGGAGGAGGCTTTGCCGAAGTCCGAAACCAACCCGCCCGGTCTTCCGAAATTCTAAGGAGCCTTGGCGTGACGCGGAACAAGATATCGATCAGCCATATTGGCTTCCTGAGCCCGGGCAACTACCCGGCGGAGGACCCGTTGGATGGGCTGGAGAAGACCTTGGCGTTGCTGCAGTATGGCGAGGCGCTCGGTTTTGCCAGCGCCTGGGTGCGCCAGCGACACCTCGAACCCGGGATATCGTCGGCCGCCGCCTTTCTCGCGGCGGCGACCCAAAGGACAAGCCGCATCGAGCTTGGCACTGCCGTCATCCCGATTGGCTATGAAAGCCCGTACCGGCTGGCAGAAGATCTCTCGACCGTCGATGTGCTCTCACGCGGTCGTCTGAACATCGGCCTCAGCGCCGGACGTCCGCTGCATGCCGATCTTATCGGCCGCCTTGTCTTCGACGATGGCTGGGAACGTTTCGACTTCACCCACGCACGCGTGCTGCGCTTTGTCGAAAATCTACGCAGTCGCCCGATCGGCGATGAAAACACCTTCATCAAGACGCCGTTTGGCCCGCAGCGCCCCCGGCTCCAGCCCCATGCCAGGGGAGTGACGGACCGGATCTGGTACGGCGGCGGCTCGTTGAAATCTGCCGGATGGGCAGGGCGCAGTGATCTCAATCTCCTGATCGGCAATGTTACGACCGGGGAAGGCACCGACGATTTCTTCCTCGCGCAGCAGCGCCAGCTCGAGACCTATCGTGCGGCGGGCGGTACGGAGAGGAGGGTCGCGCTTGGCCGGGTCATTGTTCCGCTGGATGGTGCCGACGCGAGAACGCGCAAGCGCTATCTCGACTACGCGGCCGGACGCACCGAGCGAACGCTGGCGCCGCAGGGCGATCGGCGCACGCTTTACGCCCGCGACCTCGTCGGTAGTTCGGATGAAATCCTTGAACGGTTGTTTGCAGACCCGATCCTGCCGCATGTCCGCGAACTCAGGCTCGAGCTCCCTTACGAGTTCGAGGACGAGGACTACCGCCAGATCGTCCATGACTTTGTTGCTCGCATTGCTCCGCAGCTCGGGTGGCAGCCCGCCGACCAGAAAGCGGCCTAGAAACGAGGGGCCTCCGAGATGAGGCCTCGCAAACAGGAACATATGAGTGCCAAAGACGATCGACTACTTCTTCTCCAATGGCTCGCTGTGGTCGTATATCGGATTCGACACCTCGTCGGCCACGCAAGGACTATAGCCGCGAAATCGTAATGGCGAGAAATACAAAGGCCTCAGTCACGATAACCTCCGGGCGCTTGCCGCGCTCTTCGACGTTCCTGCGGTCGTTATTCTCGTTGCGGAGGATAAGGCAGCTTTCTTCGAGAGCGTTGGGGACATTTCGCTGTAGGAGGCAGAGTTCGACGCGGCGCTGTCGTCAGCGGCTCCGGGAACCGTTCAACTTGCCGAGGTCTATCCGGAGTCGCGTTTTGACTTTTGGCCTGTTGCAACGGCGTCCGGTCACCGCGCCGTGATTGGGCTCGCCTTCGATCTCGACCGGCGCCCCGACATACCGGAGACATTGATCGATCAGCAGCATCTTGGCGTTGGTACTCGATCGCCAACAGACTTCCTAAAGCCAGCCAGACCTTTTGAAACGCCAGTACAGGATGGCGCAAAGCGTGACGATAACGCCGAGGACGGCAAAGTAGCCGTAGCGCGTCGCAAGCTCGGGCATGTTTTCGAAGTTCATCCCGTAGATGCCGGCGATGGCTGTCGGCACGGCGAGGATTGCCGCCCAGGCCGCAAGCTGCCGAGTAATGGTGCCCTGGCGCTGCTGCTCCAAGAGATTGGAGGCCTCGAACACGGACGTCATCACCTCGCGAAGGCCGCCGACCGACCCCTCAACGCGCCTCACATGGTCATACACATCTTTGAAGAAGGGTTTCGCATTGTCGTCGATGCAGGGGAGTTCGAGGTGGCTGAGCTTTCCCGCCACTTCCCCCATGGGTCCGAGAACTCGCTGAAAGCGGATCACTTGGCGACGCATGCGGAAGATGCGCCGGATTTGCTCGGGCTGCAGCAGCGACACGAGCACGTGTTTCTCGAGCTCCAAAACTTTGTCCTCGAGTGTCTCGACCACCGGCAAGTAGCCGTCGACAACGAAGTCAATGATGCCGTGAAGGACGTAGTCGGGACCGTGTTCAAGTAGCCGTGGGGACTGCTCGAGTTGCAGGCGCAGTTCCTTGTGGGAGCGGGCTGAACCATGGCGAACGGAAATCAGGTGGTGCTTCCCGACAAAGATGCAGGTTTCGCCGTAGGCAATCTTGTCACCCTCCAGATGCGCCGTCTTGGCGACGACGAACAACTGGTCTCCGTAGATGTCCACTTTCGGCACCTGATTGCCATTGAGGGCGTCCTCAACCGCCAAAGGATGAAGGCCGAACATTGCCTGAAGGCTCGCCATTTCGTCTGTGGAGGGATCCGTCAGCCCAATCCACGCAAATTCGCCGTCTGGCGCCTCGAATGGCTGGGCAGCAAGGGGCACTTCTTCGGCGCGCTTGCCCAAACGATACAGATAGGAGGCGACGACTGTCATTTAAGCTTTCCGAAATTGCGTTGGTCACGCGTTCAACGTCTGAGCGGAGACGACTAAATCGTGACCTGCTCGCCGATCTCGACGACGCGATTGGCGGGCAGCTTGAAGTATGACGACGGATCAATGCCGAGCCCCGCGAGCGCGATGTAGAGCTTGTCCTGCCAGCCCGGCAGTCCGGAGTTTGGATCACTGATAAGGGTCCTGCGCCCCAGATAGAACGACGTCTGCATGATCTCGAACTTGAACCCTGCCTTCTTGCAGAGCGAGAGCGATTTCGAGACGTTCGGCTCGTCCATGAAGCCAAAGCAAAGTTCGAGCCTTGCAAACCGGTCCGAAAGTTCCGTCAACGTAACGCGCTCTTTCTCCGCGACATACGGGTGCTCGGACGTCCGGACGGTCAGAATGACGTTTTGCTCGTGAAGGACGTGATTGTGCTTGATGTTGTGAAGGAGGACGGCGGGAGTCTTGTCGCCCACGCTTGTCAGAAAGACGGCGGTTCCTCGAACCGTCTGGGGCGCATGGGTCGATTTCTCGATGGAACGGATAAATGTCTCCAGTGGGACGTCGTTTCGCGCGGTCTTCTCGCGCAGCATTTGTGACCCGCGTGTCCAGGTCCACATCACGATCATGATGGACAATGCCAGCGCCACCGGTACCCAGCCACCATCATGGATCTTCAGCAAGTTGGCCAGCAGGAAGACGGTCTCGATGACAAGCAAGGGCGCAAGCAGCAATGCTGCGACAACCGTGGAGTAGCCCCAGACGGAGCGAAGGAACTGGAATGCCATCAGCGTGGTGACGACCATCGCGCCGGTGACCGAGATCCCGTAGGCGGTGGCAAGGGACTCCGAGTCGCCGAACGAGAAGATGAGCACGATGACGCCAACAAACAGGAGCACGTTTACGGCAGGCACATAAATCTGCCCGGTGTGGGTCTCGGAGGTGAACTTGATCAGCAACCGAGGGAGGAAGCCCAAATGAACCGCCTGCCGTGCGAGCGAGAACGCCCCCGTGATGACCGCCTGGCTGGCAATGATTGTGGCCATGGTGGCGAGGATGACCATCGGCAGCAGAGCCCAGTCCGGATAGAGAAGGTAAAAAGGATTGTGCACCGCCTCGGGGTGACTGAGCACGAGCGCGCCCTGTCCGAGGTAGTTCACCGCCAATGCGGGGAACACAAGCACAAACCATGCGGTGCTGATCGGCTTGCGCCCGAAGTGACCGAGATCCGCGTATAGGGCTTCTGCTCCCGTGACCGTCAGGAAGACGGCGCCGAGTACGATCAGGCCTGCCCAGCCCGCGTGGGTGATGAACCAAAAGGCATTGATCGGGTTGAGAGCCTGCAGGATCGTCCAGTCATCGCCGATATGGATGAGACCGCCCCAGGCCATCGCGAGGAACCATACCACCGTGATCGGCCCGAAGAACTTTGCGACCGCTTGAGTACCCTTTGACTGGACCGCGAAGAGCGCGACCATGACGGCCGCGGCCAGAGGGAGTACGTAGTCGTCAAAGGTGGGTGTGACGAGCTTCATACCCTCAAGCGCCGACATGACCGAAAGGGCAGGGGTAATCATGGCGTCGCCGATGAAAAGTGCGGCCCCGATCAAGCCGGCGAAGAACAATACCGGCATGAAGCTGCCCGTCTTCTTCATCAGAAGCGCGAGAAGCGACAAGGTTCCGCCTTCCCCGTCGTTGTCGGCGCGAAGCAGGAAGAGCACGTATTTGAATGTGACGATAATTGTCAGCGTCCAGACCATCAGTGAAATGAGGCCGATAACCTTGTCTGCTTGCACGCCTTCATTCAAAAAGGGACGAAGTGCCTCCCGAAAGGCGTAGAGCGGGCTCGTACCGATGTCGCCATAGACCACGCCAACGCAGCCAATAAGGAGAACAAGAAAGCTTCGCATCTCCGTTTGAGGTTCGAAAGCTTCGCTATGCGAGGTGGGCATGAGGTCTCCTGGATCGAACCGCTAAAAACGGTCCCAGTATATGGTGCATTGCGAAAGGTGAGGCAAATACGGATTTGCGAGTTTCCCGCCTGGTACGCCTCAGGTCGTCACCCAGATCCGTCTCATGCGCGGGAATTTGCGTCTCGGGAAGACGAGCGCCGCTGCTCGCCGTGTGGAACGAGTGGAGTGGTCCGATGCTTCCGGGTGCCATAGCGACATGCCGAGAGCGGCGATCGCAAGATCCGGGACCGCGTTCGGCAAACGCAACAGCACGGCCAATCCGGCGACTATCGCTTCCTCCGGCCGCAGGGATTTCAGAAAGGCTTCGCGTTGGCCGGCGTAGACCCGCTTCGCCCGCCTGGCAATTGCCGATCTTGCTGGAAACCGGATGGCTCATGCCAAGGGCGTAGGACTTGTTTTGGTCATAAGGCGTTCGCGTCTGAAACGCTGGACGTGGTCGACCAGGGCGCGCAACTTGGGCGCCATATTGTGCCGGCTGGGGAAATAGAGAAAAAAACCCGGGAAGGGCGGCAGATAGTCTTCCAGGATTGAAACCAACTCGCCTCGTTCGAGATAGGGGCGAAAGGTCTCCTCCAGCGCAAATGTAATGCCGCCGCCGGCCAGCGCCGCCCGTATCATAAGGCGCAGATCATTCGTGGTGATCTGGGGTTCGACCGAAACGTTGAAGGCTTCCCCGTCCTGGGCGAATTCCCACCGGTAGGGAGCCGTGTCCGGTGACGGACGCCATCCGATGCAGCGATGATGGATCAGGTCCCTCGGATGTGTCGGAAACCCGTGGGCTTCGAAATAGGCGGGGGTCGCCACGACGACTTCCTTTTGTTCGCCCGACAGTGGAACGGCCACCATATCCTGCTCGATGACATCCCCCAGCCGCACCCCTGCATCGAAGCCGCCGGCGACGATATCGAACGTATCGTCCGTCACCGTCACGTCGACGATGATATTGGGGTAGGCCTCGGCAAAGGAGGCGACAAGAGGCCCGGAGAGAAAATCTTCGGCAATCGAGGTCACCGCGATGCGAAGCACACCGTGCGGGTTGGCGTTACCGCCAACATCTTCGAGCGCAGACAGGACGTCGGCCATCGGACGCGAAAGCGTATCGCGCAGGCGCTCACCCGCTTCGGTGAGCCGGACGCTGCGCGTGGTGCGGGTGACGAGCGCTATCCCGCAGCCGTCTTCCAGCCGCCGGATGCCCTGGCTGACGGCCGAGCGAGTGACGCCGAGGCGGGCGGCGGCGGCCGCGAAATTCGCCTCCTCGGCCACCGCGAGGAATAGCGGCAGCAGGTTCAGATCCAGATTCATTGTCGCGCCATACTAACCAATCTGATTAGTTATAAGAGGATACCGACGACAATCAACCGCATCTATCCTTCCTTCATCTCACGGCGCAGGCGGCGAGTGGGGTCGAAACGGCACCCGCGATGAAAGGAAGTACGATGACCTCTTTGAAGATCATGTTTGCCACCGGGGCAATCGTCGGCGCACTTGCCGGCCAGGTTGCCGCTTGCCCGCAGGATGGCCGCAAAGCGTCCCTTGGTGCTTCCCGGAAAGAAATCGTCGAAAGCTTTTCAACGTCATTCCCCATGGTTATCCGCTGGAGGAAAAAGCTCTGCTGATCGCGCAGGAGCGCATGTCCAATCGCAGACAGGCGCCTGCGGCATAGCCAGAGAAGCGCCTTGCGCAAGATCCCGACGGCTCGCGCAAGCCGGCAAGAGAGTTCTGCCGGTGGTGGGCCCAGGTTCAGTCGACCCTTCCGGATTGGATGAGACCGCAGCAAACAGGAGCCACCCATGTCAGCCTACCTCGTTGTCGATCTCGACATTCAAGATCATGATGCGATTGCCGATTACCGTTCCAAGGCACTGCCGCTCGTCGCCGAGGCCGGCGGCCGGCTCATTGCCCTTGATGATGCCCCGCTCCAGCTCGAAGGCTGGGAGGCGAGCAACATGCTGATCATCGAATTCCCCGACATGCAGGCGATCCGCGATCTTTTCGCCTCGTCGGCCTATGCGCCTCTCGCAAGACAAAGACAGTCTGCGGCGGGCTCGCGGATCATCGCCCTGCGCGGCTTCGTGCCGGCGTGACGGTCGTTGATGAGAAGCCGCAACATGACCATCACACCTCAAGAAAGGACATTCTTATGAGCAATATCACAAACAAGAT
Organism: Ensifer sp. 22460; assembly: GCF_052044935.1. Classification (NCBI taxonomy): domain Bacteria; kingdom Pseudomonadati; phylum Pseudomonadota; class Alphaproteobacteria; order Hyphomicrobiales; family Rhizobiaceae; genus Ensifer; species Ensifer sp. 22460. The sequence goes on along the minus strand of NZ_JBQENZ010000030.1, from coordinate 24,852 downwards.
CGTTCTCGTCACCGGCGCCAGCAGCGGTATCGGCGAGGCGACGGCACGCGCGCTTGCCAAGGCCGGCGCCGTGGTCGTGCTTGGGGCACGACGCATCGACCGCCTCGAAACCCTGGCCGCCGAGATCACTGCCACAGGCGGCAAGGCACTCCACCGGAGCCTCGACGTCACGTCCCGCGCGGATGTCCAGGCCTTCGCCGATACCGCGCTCGATACCTTTGGGCGCATCGACGTGATCGTCAACAATGCCGGCGTCATGCCGCTTTCGCCAATGGCATCGCTGAAAGTGGATGAATGGGACCGGATGGTCGACGTCAACATCAAGGGCGTGCTTTACGGCATCGCCTCCGTGCTGCCCGCCATGAACCGGCAGGGCGCCGGGCAGGTGATCAACGTCTCGTCCGTCGGAGGCCTTTCCGTATCGCCGACGGCCGCCGTCTACTGCGCCACCAAATATGCCGTGCGGGCCATTTCCGACGGGTTGCGGCAGGAGAACGACCGGATCCGCGTGACCTGCGTGTATCCGGGCGTCGTGGAATCGGAACTGGCCGATAGCATCACCGATCCAACTGCCGCCGAAGCGATGGTCGTCTATCGCCAGATAGCCCTGAAGCCGGAGGCCATCGCTGACGCGATCGTGCACGTGATCGGCCAACCCGCGGATGTCGATACCAGCGAAATCGTCATCCGACCCACTGCAAGCATGTGATCGGAGGACGGGATGCCGAACCGATCCGAACTTGCAACGGCGGACCTTGCCGCGATGCTGTTCTGCATGGCCTCCGCCCAGGAAGGATATTCCCAGATGACAATGATCCGGAACACAACTCCACCAGACCAGGCGCATCCCTATGTCGGTATGTGGATCACCGCGGATGGCCGCATTCGTCACAACCTGTTGCCGAACGGCCGCTATGACGAGGCGCGTGGCCGACGGGAAAGCGCCTATCAGGGACGATACGAGGTCCGCGGCAATCACATCGACTACTGGGACGATACCGGATTTACCGCCGATGGCGATTTCATCGACGGAGTGCTGCACCATGCCGGCATGATCCTCTATCGCGACGGAAAGAAACTGGACTAAGCGGCGAAGTCTTCGTTCTTCCCTTTTCCCTGGCGCCGGATATCCTTGATCCCGGCGCCACGTTTGCTTGAGCGATCCATGGGGAGGGAGACGATCATGGCTTGGGACGAACCATCCGCGTATCTGCCCATCCCCGAGCGAACCTCCCCGGTCGGTCTCGAAAGTTACATCAGCGGAAACACGCTGGTCAGCGGCGACGGACCGGCGTGGAGAGATGTCTTCGTGCAGGTGCTCTCGCGACACCGCGCTCAGCATCCCTTCCTGGTGCCCGCCGTCGCCGAGCCTCTTATCGTCTGGATCATGTCTGGCATCGCCATTGTCGAGGAGCGGGATCTCGGCGGCGAATGGATGGCAAACCGCGTCGAGGTCGGCGATTTCTTCCTGACATGTTCGCCGGTGCCCTACGAAATGCGCTGGCAGGCCGAGGGCGACCAATCCTTTCGCGTCATGCATCTTTACCTTTCCGTGCCGCTGTTCGAGCGGGTGGTCGAGGCGATGTTCGGCAAGGATGGCGGGAACGTTACCTTGAAGGACGTCTCCGGCGGCCGCGACGCGACGCTCTCGCATATCCTCGGTCTCCTTAACGAGGAATTGGCAGCGGATGGCGGTGGCAGCCCGCTTTATGTCGAAGGGCTGGCGCAAAGCCTTGCCGTCCATCTCGTGCGCCACTATGCGGTCGCAAATACCGAGATGCGTACGCAGAACGCCTTGCCCGGCGTAAAGCTCAGGAGAGCGATCGCCTTCATGGAGAAACATCTCGAGGAGCCGTTCGATCTCGGCCGCCTGGCACAAGAGGTCGGCATCAGCGAATTCCATTTCAGCCGGCTGTTCAAGAAGGCGACGGGTCTTCCTCCCTCGCATTATTTCATCCGGCAGCGGGTGGCCAAGGCCCAGCAGTTGCTCCAGGAAACCGACACCAGCATCATCGAGATCGGCCTCATGGTCGGCTATTCCAGTCCCAGCCACTTCGCCCAGATTTTCCGCCGTGAAACGGGGCTTTCGCCGAGCGACTATCGCAGGGGCTAGGCTCATTCAGCACAGAATGGAGCAAAATCCCGATAGCCTCGGCAAGCCGCCGGGAGAGGAAAAATCCCAGATTTCATAGGGTTCTCCTTGTCGATAGCAAACACCTCTCCGCTTCCGGAGCGGGTTTGCAAGCAACAAGGAGATATCATCATGACGAATATCAACGGCAAAGTCGCACTGGTCACCGGTGCTTCAAGCGGCATTGGCGCAGCAACGGCGCTTGCGCTTGCCGGAGCTGGCGTAAAGGTTGGCATCGCGGCACGGCGCACCGATCGTCTGGAAGAGCTGAAGGCCGAAATCACTGAGAAGGGTGGTGAAGCCCTGGTCATCGAGATGGACGTGGTCGATCCGGCTTCCGTCGAAGCCGGTGTGAAGAAGCTGATCGATGCCTATGGTGCGATCGACATCCTCTTCAACAATGCCGGCCTGATGCCGCTTTCCGACATCGACCAGTTCAAGACGGCCGAATGGCTTCGCATGGTCGACGTTAACGTGAAGGGCCTCTTGAACACGACGGCGGCCGTGCTGCCGCAGATGATCAAGCAGCATTCCGGCCACATCTTCAACACCTCCTCGATTGCCGGCCGCAAGGTCTTCAAGGGACTGTCGGTCTATTGCGCCACGAAGCATGCCGTGACCGCCTTCTCCGACGGTCTGCGCATGGAGGTCGGCCAGAAGCACAACATCCGCGTCACCTGTATTCAGCCCGGCGCGGTCGCGACCGAACTTTATGACCAGATCACGGATCAGGGCTACCGCCAGCAGATGGACGATCTCGCTCAGCAGATGACCTTCCTGCAAAGCGCCGACGTGGCCGACACGATCGTGTTTGCGGCCCAGGCACCCGCGCACGTCAACGTGGCCGAGCTCTTCGTCCTGCCGGTTGAACAGGGCTGGTAGTCGTGAACCATCGGCCTTCCCGTCCGGGATGGGGAGGCCGACGATCAAGGAGTTTTCCTAATGAAGGAAGTACCGGCCTCCGGGGCCTTTCGTCAGCTCGAACCGGGTCCGATCGTGCTGGTGACGACCAGATATGAAGGAACGCCCAACGTCATGACGATGGGCTTCCACATGATGATTCAACATGCGCCGCCGCTGATCGGCTGTGTCGTCGGTCCCTGGGATCATAGCTACAGCGCGCTGAGAGCGACCGGCGAATGCGTCATCGCCGTCCCGACCATCGATATTGCAAGGGCGGTCGTCGAAATCGGCAATTGCTCGGGCGACACCGTCGACAAGTTCGAGCGTTTCGGCTTGACGCCGCAGCCGGCACGCAGCGTCGCGGCGCCACTGATCGGCGAGTGCCTTGCCAATATCGAATGCAGGGTGGTCGATTCAGTGGAAGCCTATAACCTCTTCATCCTGGAGGCCGAGCGGCTGTGGATCGACACGGACCGCAAGGAGCGGCGGACCCTGCATCATTGCGGCGACGGTGTTTTTGCCGCCGATGGCGATGTGCTCGATCTCAGCGAGCATATGGTGAAATGGCGTCACCTTCCGAGGTGACGCCATCGCCTTCTCACCAGTCGCCGGGTGAAAAAGCCCCCCCGGCAATGGTCGAGTTCCGGCACGCTCTCGTCGAAAGGGGCGATCGACGAAGGTAGCAGGACGACGACCGCGGTAAGAGCTTCGACCAGCGAAGGGCGGGGGCGCCTGCGGTGGGTGTCGTCGGCCCCGCAATATCCCGGTTGCTCGTGCTTGCGGTCAACTTCGATCGATGGACCGGTAATGCCAATGGCGGAGCACAACGGAAGGATCTTCAGTATGTGCATGGGGCTGCCTTTCATGCTTGGAGTGGAACCTGACACAGGAGCGCCGCCTCGGAAGCCGGCGCGCCGCCAAAGGCGATGACGTTGTGGAAGCTGACCGCAGTCGCGACGGAGAACACGGCAAGACCCGCCGAGACGAGGCGCGTCTGGTAGCCGAGGACAAGGGCGACGCCGCCGATGAGTTCCACGGCGAGTGCTGCGCCATAGGCCAGCGTCGGAAACGGCAGGCCGACGGATTCGATATAGCCGATCGTCATCGCCGGGGCGGGGAACTTGCTGAAGCCCGACAGCAGAAAGATCAGGCTGATGAGGATGCTGCCGATGGCCGGCGGAACGGCCTGAACGGTGGCGGAGGACGCCAGGTCTTCGGTCTGACGAGCGGTTGCGATATGCGAATACTGGTTTCCTTTGAAATCGGCAGCCACCATCGCCGCTCTGTGGAAACAACTGTGCCGCGATCGAACTCATCGCAAAAGCCGAATAAAATAGCCGATAACGCTCTATAATTTCGAACATTTTGGGCTGCGTTCCAGCCACGGATTCCCATGCGAAAACCTCCATCGCTCGCACGATGAATGCGTTGACGCAAAGTATGGCCGGCCGTGAAAGGGCTCCGTCAGCCCTTCTTGATCAGATTGACCGCCACCAGAGGACCGCCGAACTGTTGCATGGGCGCGGCGGCCTTGAGGTCACCGAGATCGAGCGCTGCAAAGCCCAGGTTCTCAATAAGTTCTGCGACGCTGGCATTGGCGCCCTCATCGTTGCCGGACAGCAGCACCACCCTGCGCCCCGACGCCTCGGCGGGGTCGGCCGCGAGCAAGGCGGCCGGAAGCGTGTTGAAGGCCTTGACCACTTTTGCGCCTGGAAGCGTCTCGGCGACGATGTCGCTCGAAAGCCTGCCGCCCAGGTCGGCGGGACGGAATTCGGGGAAGGTGATCGCATTGGTGGCGTCGATGACGACCGTCCCCGTCCAGTCCTTGCGAATCTTTGCCAGGTCGGGCACCGCCGTGAACGGCAGGGCGAGGATGACGATATCCTGCGCCACGGCTTCGTCGATCTCGACGGGGATTGTCGTGTCGGCGGACTTCCTGGCGGCGGCAAGCGATGCGGGTCCTCGGCTGTTGGCCACTTTGACAGGTATGCCCTTTGATGCGAAATGTGCGATGAGCGCCGAGCCGATGGCACCGGATCCGATGATTGCGTAGGTCATTTCCGATTTCCTTCAGATTCCTTGTTTGGAATGGGGCTAGGTGATGTTTCTGGGCCCGTCGGGCAACGGCGTAAACTCCGTTTCTCCCGGCACCCCGGGGAATGAGCGGTTCTGCCAGTCGAGGGCCGCCTGCTCGATGCGGTCGCGGCGGCTTGACACGCCGTTTCCTCTTGCATGGTCAGTTTCTCTTCGAGCTCCGCGTTTTCGAGTGCGTTCTCTGGCTATGTCGGAAAGACGCCCTCAGTTTACGCAAAGGTTTTTAGCCGGCGCCAGAGATCGAGTGCTGAATGAAGGTCGGGGAGTCGCGGCCGCGTCTTGGGGGGCTCAAAAGCGGGCGCGGCCCACCCGGGTTTTGCAACTTCGATCGTCAACGGGTGGAGAGGGGCGGGGGAGGAGGCGGCGTTGTCGCGCCGGTGCCGAGCGAACGTTGGACCATGACACTGTCCGCCCAGCGCCCGTAGCGATAGGCTACCCCCTGCAGGAGGCCAACGCGAAGGAAGTTGAACCGATCGTGCAGAGACAGCGAGGCAACATTCTCGGCATCGATATAGCCGATCATCTGCCGGAAGCCGGCTGCGGCACAAGCGTCGATCAGGCCGCGCATCAGCAGACCTCCGATGCCCTGGCCCAGATGCTCGTGATGAACATAGATCGAGTGCTTGACGGTATAGCGGTAGGCAGGTCGCTTGCGAAACAGTACGACATAGGCGTAGCCGACCACTGCGCCCTCCTTGATCGCGACAAGGTGCGGGAAGCGGCGGCTCTTCAAGTTCTTCCGCCGCTCGCGCAGATCGTCCGGCTGTGGCGTGTCGCCCTCGTCCACACCCTCCTCGATGCCGAAGCGAATGTGGCGGCGATAGATCGCCAGCATGGCGTCCACGTCGCCGTCCCGCGACGGGCGAATGACGATTGACTTGTCTTGCTGCATGAGGGATCCGAAACTGCTAAACCCTATTCCGCGACGACGTAGGTATGAAGTCGTACGCGGCCCGATGCGTCCGTTTCACGGTAGAGACCTTGGATCTCAACGTCAAAGCCGGGAAACGTGTTGAAACAAGCTTCGAACATCTTGAGATAGTCGATCATCGGCTGCGCTCGCTCGGTCAACCGCTCGCCCGGCACGATGGTGGCGATCCCCGGCGGATAGACGACGAAAGGCGTCGTTGCGATCCGCCCCCCGATGGCGTCGATCGGAAGATAGTCCACATCGTTGCGCACGAGGCAGCGCGCCGCGTCGTGGGGCGAAAGGGCGATATCAGGCAGGTGCGCTTCGGAAAATTGCTTCGCCTGCAGCGCGCTGACATTGGCGTCGCGGAAGAAGCGATGCATATCGCCGCACAGGTCGCGCAACCGCACGCCAGCGTAACGACCGGGTCGGCGGCGATAGAATTCCGGAATTGCCTCTTCCAAAGGCGCATTGTCGTCATGAAGCCGCTTGAAAGCGACAAGTCCGCTGATCAATGTGCCCGCCTTGCTTGCCTCGACGCCGGGCGTGAGCAGGAACAGCAGGGAATTCAGGTCATTCTTTTCCGCGACGATCCGGTTTTCCCGCAGGTATTGCGCGACAATCGGCGCCGGAATGCCATGCTCGGTATATGCGCCGGTCGCCCTTTCAAACCCGGGCGTGAGCAGTGTGAGTTTGTTGGGATCGGTCATTGCGAAGCCCGGCGCCATATCGGAAAAGCCGTGCCACGCAGCACCCGGGGCAAGGTGCCAGAAGGCAGGATTGATGGCGAGCTGATCGGTGGCGACGCTCTCCCAGGGCACGTCGTGCACCGCTCCAGGGCTTGCCACATCCGGCATTGCCACCCGGTCCGGCACGAACGGCTCAAAAAACCAGCGGCGCTCGGGCCGACGCTCCTTCTCCTCGAACTCCCGGCGCACAGCCCGTATCTTCTTGCGCAATTCGATGCCGAGGCGGATCGTATCGTCCCACAGCACTTCGCCAGAGCGGCCCTTCATCATCTGCGCGCCGACGTCCAGGGAGGCGAAGAGCGGATAGAAGGGCGATGTCGACGCGTGCTGCATGAAGCTCTCGTTGAAGCGCCGGTGTTCGACCCGCCGCTTCTGGCCGGTGATGTGCCGATCCTTCATGTGGATCTGCGAAGCCTGTGAAAAGCTCGCAAGCTGTTTGTGCGTGGATTGCGTGGCGATGATGCCCGGCGCTTCGGGTCCGAGTTCTGCAAGGCCCATGGCAAAACGACCAGCATAGAGCGGATGAAACTTCATGAAGCCCGCCCAGGCCTCGTCGAACAGGATGTAGTCGCACAGATGCCCGATGGCCTTCAGGATCATCTCCGCATTGTGGATCGTGCCGTCATAGGTGCACTGTTCCACCACCGCCACCCGAAACGGGCGCGGCTTTTGCCAGGCGTTGGGGTCCTTGACCAATGGGTGGGTGCGGATGCGTTCCCGCAGCGTCTCCTCGTTCAGGGAGCCAAAATCCATGGGCCCTATCAGGCCATGGGCGTTTCGCGCGGTCGGCACATAGACCGGGATACCGCCGGAGATCATCAGCGCGCCGTGATGGGCTGCCTTGTGGTTGTTGCGGTCGAACAAAACAAGGTCGCCATCGGTGACGAGGGCGGAGAGCGCGATCTTGTTGGAGGTCGAGGTGCCGTTGAGGACGAAATATGTCTTCTCCGCGCCAAAAATCTTGGCGGCTTCCTTCTGCGCCGCGAGCGCCGGGCCCTCATGGGTCAGGAGATCGCCGAGGTCGAGCACGGAATTGTCGAGATCGTCGCGGAAAACCGCTTCGCCCAGATGCTCCATAAACACGCGGCCGACCGGGCTGCGGCTATAGAACACGCCGCCATTATGGCCGGGACATGTCCAGAGCTGGTTGCCTTCCTCGGCGTAATCCACCAGCGCGCCAAAGAAAGGTGTCTTCATCGTCTCGGCATACTGCTTGAGGCGGCTGATGAGGTTCTTTGCGATGAAGGCGGGGGTCTCCTCGGACAGGAAGACATAACCGTCGATGAAGTCGAGCACTTCTACCGGCACATCCTCGAAGCGCTTGCGGCGGATCAAGAGAATGATCGGAAATTCGAGACCTCGGCGGCGCATCAGATTGATGAGGGAGGCTGTCTTGCCCTCCATGCCCTTCTTGCCCCAATCGACCATCATGCAACCGATGGCCGCGTCCGTCTGGACGGCGATTTCGGCGTCTTCAAGATTGCGTGCGCGCACCACCTCGAAACCGGACCGTTCGATCTCCTCGACGATCTGGTGGTAGCGGGCCCCCTCCAGGTCCTCGCTGTCGAAGGCGGGTGTCGCGAACAAAAAGGTGAAGCGCCTGAAGTAGTCCATCTGAGCCTCCGCCATCTATACGAAGCAAGTTGTTCGTGTGTTTCGTGACGATGTTGTGACGGCGGCCCGGATTATCTGTGATCTTCGAAACCAACTCGTGCGGGCCATTCGTCCAAGAGTCCTCGTGGAGCAGCGGGAGAGGGAGCGGTGGCTCTCTATTCAAAGTTTGTCTGCCCCCATCAAACGGGATGCTGTGTAAGATTTCCCCAACTGCACCGGACGGATCACGGCTCCAGGGCCGCACCCCGGTGACCTTCATTCCGTGGGGAAAACAATGGATCTGCAAAAGATCAAGACGCTTCTCGACTTTGTCGGGCGTTCGCATGTCTCGGAGCTGACAGTCAGCGATGCGGACACGACTGTCGTCATTCGCAATCCGGCTCGTGTAGCCAACCTGGAAATCCCAACCACCGTGCAGGCAACGCCATCGACGGTCGAGCCGCCAAGGTTGGACGACCAGCCGCAAACGCAGCTTGTTCGTGCTTCGACCTCAGGCATCGTACATCAGTCAAACAGCCCGGGATCCGCTCCAATCGTGGCGGAAGGCGATCCGGTAGAGGTGGGGCAAGCTCTCTGCATCGTGGAGGCGATGAAAGTCTTCACGACCATTTCGGCTCCGTTCGGCGGCATCGTCAAGCGCATCTTCTTTGCGGACGGCCAGGAGGTCGCCTTCGGCGACCCGCTCGTGGAGATCGGGTGATGGACGCGTCTTTCGAGGCCGCCCGGAAAACCGGTCATCCATTTCTGTCCGTCCTCATCGCCAATCGAGGAGAAATCGCCGTCCGGATCGAACGGGCCTGCAAGGAACTCGGCCTTCGCGCGATCCGTGTTGCATCCGAGGCGGATAGGGCCGGCGCGGCAGCACCGGGCGAAGGTGGTCCACTCTCGATCGGGCCGTCAGCACCAGCCAGGAGTTATCTCAACCAGGCGGCGATCCTGCTTGCAGCGCGTGTGACCGGCGCGGAGGCGATCCATCCGGGTTACGGGTTTCTCTCGGAGAATGCGGAATTCGCCGAAGCGGTCGAAAGGGCCGGACTGGTTTTCGTTGGCCCACCGGCCTCGGCAATCCGCATCATGGGCGACAAGATCGCTGCCAAGCGCGCGATGATGGCGGCCGGCGTCCCTTGCGTGCCGGGACCGGGCGAGCCTCTACCTGATAACATAGATGCCGTGCGCGCCACCGCTGAGGCCATTGGTTACCCGGTCATCGTCAAGGCGGCCGGCGGCGGCGGCGGGCGGGGCATGCGCGTCGTGCGCGACGGCGCCGATATAGCCGATGCGGTCGCGATCACGCGCGAGGAGGCGCGCCGGGCCTTCGGCAAGCCTGAGCTCTACGTGGAAAAGTTTCTGGAGCACCCGCGCCATGTCGAATTCCAGGTGCTCTGCGACAATCACGGCAATGCAGTCTGGGTTGGTCATCGCGATTGCTCCGTTCAGCGACGGCACCAGAAGGTCGTCGAGGAGGCGCCGGCACCCGGTATCGCACCGGAACTCGCAGAGAGGATCGGCGCGCGCTGCGCGGAGGCCTGCCGGCAGATCGGTTATCGTGGGGTTGGGACCTTCGAGTTCCTTTACGAGCACGGCGAGTTCTACTTCATCGAAATGAACACCCGGCTGCAGGTCGAACATCCCGTGACGGAGGCGACAGCGGGCGTCGATCTCGTGCACGAGCAGCTGCGTTCGGCCCAGGGCGACGTGCTCGACACGCGCCGTTTCCGCGGAGAGACGCAAGGACACGCCTTCGAATGCCGTATCAATGCAGAGGACCCGACCACTTTCGTGGCCGCTCCCGGCCGCATTTCAGCGGTTCGTTTTCCAAGCGGACCGGGCATTCGCGTCGATACCCATGTCTCGGCCGGATACCGGGTTTCCCCGTATTATGATTCCCTGATTGCCAAGCTGATCGTCCACGCCCCGACCCGCGACGAGGCGATCCGGCGCATGCAGGTCGCGCTTTCGGAAACCAGGATCGAAGGCATCTCCACCAACCTCCCGCTGCACGAAAGGATCTTTGCAGATCCGGATTTCATGCAGGGCTGCGTCGATATCCATCATCTTGAAAAACGTTTGAGGGAGGAAGCCGGTGTCAAGGCGTGACCGCTCGTCAGGCAGATCCGTGATCGGTGACTTCTCCGATCCGGCCCTCATCTCCACTCTGACCACCTGGCTTGGCGCTTCCGGCGCGAGCGAGTTGGAGATCAGCACGAAGGACGGCCACGCCTTGAAGATCGTGCTGGCCCCCGACGCCAGCCCGGTCGAGCGTCGTCAAGAGGCTCAGGATGTGACCTCCTTGGTGCCCGAAGGCCGGGCCGTCAAGGCGCCGCTTGCCGGGGTTTTTCGCGACCGGCATCCCGCTGGATCGGACGCTTCACCGCTTGCCGGTGAGGGCCGAGCGCTCGAAGCCGGCGATATCGCCGGTTTTGTCGAGGTCGGGCCCATCCTCGTCCCGGTGGTCGCGCCGGCAACCGCGATCGTCGCAGGCGTTCATGCCCGTGCCGGAGAGTTGATCGGCTACGGAGATCCCGTTTTGACCATGGAACACACCCAATGAGCCTCCTGCAACAGGCCCCGTTCCCGTCGCCTGCCTCAATCGTCCCGAATACCGAGGCGCTGGCGAAGATTTCCTTCATCGGCACGCGTGCCTTTCTGCTCGAAGCACCCGGGGCCTTCGACCTGCCGAACCAGAGGCGCATCTGGGCGCTCTCCCGCGCGCTCGAGACGCACGAAGACGTCGCCGAAATCGTTCCTGGCATGACCAACCTGTTGGTCCTCTTGAAGGAGACCCCGGACGATCCGCAAGCTGTCGTCCGGCACCTGCAGGACGAATGGCAGCGTTCGCAGGGCATCGAACTTGCCGGTCGGCAAATTGAAATCTCCGTCACCTATGGCGGCGAACATGCCACTGACCTGCCGGCGCTCTGCGACCTCAGCGGCCTCAGCGAGCGGGAGGTCGTGCGCATTCACCACGAAGGCATCTATCGCGTCTTCGCTCTCGGCAGTGCGCCGGGCTTCGGGTACCTGCACGGACTTGATCCACGCATCCACATGCCGCGAAAGACCGTGCCCTCGCTCAAGATGGCGCGGGGCTGCGTCACGATCGGCGGCATGCAAACCGGTGTTGCCGTGCTGACCGGCCCGAACGGATGGAATTCGATCGGCTTTGCCGAACTTCAGATGTTCGATCCGCTGGCTGCAGCGCCCGCCTTGATGGCGCCTGGCGATACCGTGCGCTTCCGCCCTGAAAGGATCGACTTGTGATCGAAATCCTCGAAACCGGCCCGCTGAACACTGTCCAGGATAGGGGGCGTCCGGGCTATCGAAATATCGGGGTCACGGCCTCAGGAGCAATGGATCCCGTGGCACTGGAGATCGGCAACATTCTCCTTGGCAATCCGCAGGGTGCCGCCGTCATCGAGGTGCAGACTTTCCCCTTCCGGCTATGTTTTGCCAAAGGTGGCGCTTTCGCGCTTACGGGTGCCGATTGCCGGGCGAAGCTCGACGGTGTCGCCCTGCCGCCCTGGTGGGCTGCGGAAACTGAGGCCGGTCAGGTGCTGGAGCTCTTCCCGCCGCTTCGCGATGCACGGGCCTATGTGAGCCTGGCTGGCGGGGTCGATGTGGCGCAGGTGATGGGATCGCGCAGCACGTCGTTGCGTGGCAGCTTCGGCGGGCTTGCGGGCAGGACCCTTGCCGCCGGCGACGGCATCACGACCGGTCCGGTTGAACCCGCTGTCCTGCCGAAAGGTGGTTTCGGCGTTGTGCCGCCAGCGGTTGCTTTGAAGGATGTGTTTCCTGTCGACGAACATGGTGCGCTTCTCATTCGCGCACTCCCGGCCGGCGAACACGACCTCTTCGGAGCCGACGCGGACCGGTTCTGGCGCCAGCCGTGGAAGATCTCGGCGCGCAGCGACCGCACCGGCTACCGTCTCAGCGGAGATCCGATCCATCCGGTGGAGGTGGTGGAGATGCGTTCGCACGGCGTCGTGCCCGGTGTCATCCAGGTGCCGCCTGCAGGCGAACCGATCGTCCAGATGAGCGATGCCAACACGGCCGGAGGCTATCCGAAGATCGCCGGCGTCATCGAGGCGGATCTCTGGCGGATGGGGCAGGCTCGCATCGGTTCGACGCTGCGTTTCGTGCCGGCCACGCACGCTGAGGCTCGGGCCATTGAGAAGGCGCTCGCCGCCTATGTCGAAGACATCAGAAATACCGCGCGCCTCGTCAGCAAGGCGCTCGCCGCCATGGCTTAGGAGACATTCATGAAGGTGGATCTCAATTCCGATATGGGCGAGGGCTTCGGACCCTATTCGCTTTGCGACGATGAGGCGATGATGGATGTCGTGACCTCCGCCAACGTCGCCTGCGGTTTTCATGCCGGCGACCTCGAGACGATGGCCCGGATGGTGCGTCTCGCACGGGCGAGGGGAGTTGATGTCGGTGCGCATCCGGGCTTGCCGGACCGGCAAGGTTTCGGTCGCCGCGAACTGCCCTTCGGACCTGATGAGCTGCGCCAGCAGATGCTCTACCAGCTGGGCGCGCTGATTGCGATCGCCCGCGCGGAAGATGTGCGCGTCTCCCATGTCAGTTTTCATGCTGCAATGGGCAACATGGTCAATCGCGACCCGACCCTGGCGGCTGCGATGATGGCGGCGATCCGTGCGGTCGATCCCGAGTTGATTGTCTTTGGCACGTCCGGCAGCACCATTGAACGCGCGGCGCTCGATGCCGGGCTCAAGACGCTGACCCTCTTCCTTGCGGACCGCGCCTATGACGCCGAAGGCAAACTCGTGCCGCGTGGCAAGCCCGGTGCCCTCGTCAAGGAGGAGGCCCTGGTGCGCGCAAGGGTGCGGCAGTTTCTGATCGAGGGGACCGTAACCGCCATCGACGGGACCGTGATCCCCATGCTGGCTCGTTCCATCCTCGTGCACAGCGATACGCCGGGTTCGCTCGAACTTGCCCGTACCGTCCGCAGCGAAATCGAGGCGGCTGGCGGCGTGGTCACGCCCGTCTCCAAGCTTCTGGGTTGAGCCCTCGCACACTACAAACCTTATCCGTCCCTATCGAAAGCAACGATCATGCCCGCTATTGCCGACCGCTTGAAGAACGTTTCCGTTTCCGCTTCTGCTACCATGAGCCAGCGCGCCCGCGACCTTGCAGCAAACGGCATCAAGGTTATCAGCCTCTCCTCAGGCGAGCCGGATTTTCCGACGCCCGCAAACGCCGTCGAGGCGGCCCATGCCGCAGCTCTTGCAGGCGACACGAAGTATCCACCACTCGACGGAACGCCGCCACTTCGGAAAGCCATCGCCCGCAAGTTCAAGCGGGACAACAACCTCGACTACGATCCCTCCGAGATCGTTGTGGCCGGCGGCGGCAAGCAGATCATCTTCAATGCCGTCCTTGCCACCTGCAATCCCGGCGACGAGGTCGTCATCCCTTCGCCCTCATGGATCAGCTATGCGGATATAGTGAAATTCGCCGGCGCGGTACCGGTTCCGGTCGATTGCCCGCAACAGAACGGATTCAAACTCAGGGCCGAAGACCTCGAAGCCGCGATCACGCCGCGCACCAAGTGGCTGTTTCTGAACTTCCCGAACAACCCGACCGGTGCTGCCTGCTCACGCGCCGAGATGAAAGAGATTGCCGAGGTGATGCTCAGGCACCCGGATGTCTGGATCATGACCGACGACATGTACGAACACCTGATCTACGACGACTTCGAGTTCTGCACGATTGCCGAGGTCGAACCGCGCCTTAAGGATCGCGTGCTGACGGTCAACGGTGCATCGAAGGCCTATGCGATGACCGGCTGGCGCCTCGGCTTCTGCGGCGGCCCGAAAGACCTGATCGAGGCGATCAGCAATGTCAACGGCCAGAACAGCGGGGGCACGTCGACGATCACCCAGGCCGCCGTTGCCGCCGTGCTCGATGGTCCGCAGCACATCCTTAGGGAGCGGGCGGCGATCTACAGGAAGCGGCGCGACTTCGTGGTTGAGCGGCTGGGCGCGATCGAAGGGATCCGCTGCCACAAGCCGGAAGGCGCCTTCTACGTTTTCCCGAACATTGCCGAGCTCATCGGCCGGACCAGCAAGAAAGGTCGCAGGATCGAGAACGACACGGATTTCGTATTGGCGCTGCTCGACGAACATCACGTGACGACCGTGCAGGGAGCTGCCTACGGGATGAGCCCGTTCTTCCGGATTTCCTATGCCACCAGCATGGAACAGCTGAGTGAGGCCTGCGACCGCATCGCTGATTTCTGCGCCGGTTTGAAGTAAACGCTCAGCCGTTAAACCTTGAGGCGGGCGGTGAGCTCCATGAGGATAGATCTCACCGCCAGTGCCGGCTCCGACAGTTCGCTCTGATCGGAAACACAGAGCGAGAGGGTCTCTTCGATCTTCGGCGTGACCATACGCGAGACGAGAGGTTCCGGCGACTCCGCAATGATCCGTTCAGCGATGGCGCGTGGCATGATGGTCGCCCCGACCCCGCCGCTGACGGCGCGCGCGAGTGTGCGGACGATCTCGACCTCGGCCACGACATTCAACGAGAAACGGGCGCGCGTGAAGGCAAGGTCGATCGCCCGGCGCACGAAATTGTGGGGCGGCGGCAGGAGCAGCGGAACGTCATTGAGAGCGCTCAACGGCAGCGGCGCGTCACCCGGTTCGATGCCGAAATTGCGGTGCGCCACGAGGTGAAATTCTTCCACGAAGACAGGCTCGAACCGGACACCCTTGATGGGTCCGGTTCCATGGATCAGTGCCATTTCCAGCCGGCCATTCATGATCATCTGGCTGTAGGTCTGACCCACACTTTCGGTCAGATGCAGTAAGATGCCGGGATGGCGCTTGCGCGTTTGTGTCAACAGCTCGACGGAGAGCGTGGCCGCACTCGAAAAGGGCACGAGACCAACCGAGACGCGCCCGACAAGCGTGTCGCCAGCTGCCTTTACGTCCGCCTGTGCCTGGTCCATTTGCCGCAGGATGATTTGGGCATGACGGTAAACGGCCTTGCCGGCCTCCGTCATCGAGACCCCCTGCTGGCTGCGGATCAGAAGCTTCTGGCGGAAATGGTCTTCCAGCGCGGCAAGCTGCTGGCTGAGGGCCGGTTGGGCGATGTGGAGAACGTCGGCTGCACGCGTGATGCTACCGGTGTCGACGATGACGATGAAGGATTTGAGACGCCTGATATCCATATGCCCTGCCTGCCTGTTCGCCCCAGATGTTACAGGGCAACGGGCTTGCCGCAAGTCCATAAGCCATCCTTATCCATCCAGATTCAAACGGTCTTATTCAGAGGCGGAAAGCTTCGCTACTCTCGCTTTCAACAACAGGGGAACCACAATGTCCTTTTCCGATTACAGAACCGCACTCGTGACGGGCGCATCCTCCGGGATCGGTGCTGCGGTCGTCGAGCGGCTCCGCCGCGAGGGCCTCGAGGTGCATGCGGTTGCCCGTAGCGCCGATGCGCTGAAGGCACTTGCGGAGCGCACCGGCTGCATTTCTCACGCAATCGACGTAACCGACCGTGCCGCCCTGGCGAAGCTTGCCGGTGAAGTTGAGTTCGACATTCTGGTGAACAATGCCGGCGTCGACCGGCCGAAGAAATTTCTGGAGGCGGAGGATGGCGACATCGATCTCCTCGTCGATGTCAACTTGCGCGCCGTCCTCCATCTCTGCCGTCTGATCGTGCCTGGCATGGCTGAGCGCGACTGCGGCCATGTCATCAACATTTCTTCGATTGCCGGCAACTACAACTTCAATGGAAACTCCACCTATCACGCGACCAAGGCCGGCGTCAGCATGCTGTCCAACCAGCTGCGCATCGACACTTTCGGCAAGCGCGTGCGCGTAACCGAGATCTGCCCGGGCCGGGTCGCTACCGACATCTTCAATCATGTTCACGGCAACGATCCTTCCATCCGCGAGCGCTTCATCGACGGCTTTGAACTGCCGCAGGCGAGCGACATCGCCGATGCGATCGCCTTTGCGATCGCCGCACCCGTCGCTGTCAACATCGGGCACATGGAAATCACCCCGACGCTTCAGGTGATGGGTGGACTGCAGACGGCCAAACCGCAGACGAAGGAACCACGGTCGTGAAGGGCTTCGAACTCGCCGCGATCCTCGGAAACCCGGAATACGTCGCCATGCTGCTGCATGGCATCGAGATGACCTTCATCATCGCCGTGTGCTCGTGGACCCTGGCCATGACACTTGCGGTCATCCTGCTCGCCGTCCGTTTTTCTCCCGGCCGCATCGGCAACACGGTGGTCGCAGCTTACGTCTCCTACCACCGAAATGTGCCGACACTCGTGCAGCTCATGCTCTGGTACTTCGGCATCTACACCATCCTGCCCTCAGGGCTGGCTGACTGGCTCTCTGCGCATTCGGCGGAAATGATCTTCGCCATCGTCGGCCTTGGCCTCTGCCAGGCGGCTTACTTCAGCGAGGATCTGCGCTCCGGCCTGCGCTCGGTCAATCCCGGCCAGATGGAGGCGGCACGTGCCCTGGGTCATGGCTATCTCTCTGCAATGCGCTTCGTGCTGATCCCGCAGGGTGTTCGCAATGCCTTGCCGGCGCTTGTCAATCACAGCGTTTCGCTCTTCAAGAACAGCAGCCTTGCCATTGTAATCGGCGCGCCGGAGCTCACCCATGCCGTCAAGGAGATCGAGAACCTCTCCTTCCGAACCTTCGAAATCTACCTGGTCGGTACGGTCCTCTATCTCTTCTTCACCCTGATAATCATGGCCGCTGGTGCCTACCTCACCTGGCGAGCTGATCCGGCGAATGGAGCGAGACGATGATCCATGACCTGATCGCCATCGTCGACCAATACTGGCTCCTGCTCCTTATCGGGCAGTACCCGAACGGACCGCTCGGCGGCCTTGCCAATACGCTGATCCTTTCGGCGCTTAGCATCGCGATTGCCTTTCCGTTCGCGATCCTTCTGGCTTTCGCCAGGCTCTCTAAATACCGGGTTCTGCGTTGGCCGGTGACCGTACTCGTCTATGTGACGCGCGGCGTGCCGCTCCTGATGCTCGTGCTCTGGAGCTACTTCCTCGTGCCGCTGCTCACGGGCGCCGATGTGCCGAGCTTCCTCACCATGCTGACGACCCTGGTTGTCTACCAGGGCGCGTTCCTGAGCGAGATCATCCGGGCAGGCATCGTTGCCTTGGGGCAGGGCCAGATGGATGCAGCTCGTGCGCTCGGTCACAGCTATTTCAGCGCGATGCGCTACGTGATCCTGCCGCAGGCGCTCTACAACATGATCCCGAGCATGCTGTCGACCTTCGTCGCAACCATCAAGGACACGACGCTCGGCTACGTCATCAACGTGCCGGATCTCACCTTCGCCGCCAGCCAGGTCAACAACCAGCTCCTCACGCAACCCTTCCAGGTCTTCCTAATCCTGGCGCTGACCTACTACGTGATCTGCTGGTCGCTCACCTGGCTCACCAACGTCGTCGAGCGGCGCATTACACGCCGGCGCGCTGGCCTTATTGCCCCGAAACGCCGCAGGCAGTTGCCGATTTCCCTGACACCGAACGCCACGGAGCAGCCATGACCGCGTCAACCTCCACTATTGCAAAGGATCAGGCGATCCGGCTCGCCGATGTCCGCAAGAGCTATGGCGACTATGACGTCTTGAAAGGCATCGACGCGACAGTCGCGCGGGGCGAAGTGGTCGTCATCTGCGGTCCCTCCGGCTCGGGGAAGTCGACCTTGATCCGCACGGTGAACCGGCTCGAGGAGATCAACAGTGGTTCGATCTTCTTCGAAGGGCAGGACGTCCACGCACAGATGAGCGGGCGAGACCTCAACCGCCTGCGCAGCCGCATCGGCTTCGTTTTCCAGAGCTTCAATCTTTTCCCGCACCTCTCCGCGGTCGACAATGTCGCAATGTCCCCGATCCGGGTGAAGGGCGTGGCCCCGGCAGAGGCACACGAGAAGGCCTTGAAGCTGCTCGACCGTGTCGGCCTTCGCGAAAAGGCAAACTCCTATCCGGGCCAATTGTCCGGCGGGCAACAGCAGCGCGTGGCGATCGCTCGCGCGCTCGCCATGGAGCCGCCCGTGATGCTGTTCGATGAGCCGACCAGCGCGCTCGACCCGGAAATGGTCGGAGAAGTGCTGAACGTCATGAAGTCGCTTGCCGCCGAAGGCATGACCATGATGTGCGTCACGCACGAAATGGGCTTCGCCCGTGATGTCGCCGACCGCATCTGGTTCATCGACGCAGGCCAGATCATCGAGACCGCGACGCCTGAGGAATTCTTCAAGAACCCCAGGCATCCGCGTGCGCAGCGGTTTCTCGCCGACCTGCGCCACTAGAACAAGCAAGACCAACAACGAAGGAGAACAGCAATGAAGTGCAGCCATCTTATTCTTGGAATGACCGTCGCGGCGGCAGCGCTCGCAGGTCCGGCGAAGGCCGATCAGCTTGAAGACATCCTCGCCAACAAGACACTGAGGTGCGCGACTTTCGCGGACGTGCCGCCCTTCGCCGCTCCGGACGCAAAGACGCGTGAAATGGTCGGCTTCGACGTCGATCTGTGCGGCGCAATCGCCCGTGAACTCGGCGTGAAGGCCGAGGTCAAACCGGTTTCCGTTGAAGCTCGCGTACCGGAGGTGAAACTCGGCCGGGTCGATATCACCGTCGCCAATCTTGCCTATACGCAGAGCCGTGCCGAACAGATCCAGTTCAGCGATCCCTATTACCTCGCCAAGGAAATGCTGATCGTGCCGGCGGACGATGCAGGCAAGGCAAAGACCGATTATGCCGGCCAGCGCCTTGCCTCCACCAAGGGTTCGACCTCCGAAATGTCGATCAAGCTCAACAAGTCCGAGCCGCTCACCTTCCAGGACACGGCGTCGGCTTATCTCGCCGTGCAGCAGGGCAAGGCCCGCGGCATGGTCGCCAACACGATGACGACCACCAAGCTGGTCAACGAATCGAAGACCCGCGGCAAGGAAATGCGAATGATCCCTGAGCCCATGCTGTTCCAGCCGATCGGCGTCGGCATGGCAAAGGATCAGCCGGCACTGACGGCCAAGATCAACGAAGTGCTGCACAAGCTCGATGATAGCGGCGAGATCAACCAGATTTGGGACAAGTGGCTCGGCCCGAACACCGAATACAAGATGGCTCGCACCGACAAGGTTGCACCGCTCTCCGAACTGAAATTCGACCCGATCCCCTGATGGGGCCGGGTCGCGCGTAAGCGACCCCCGTTCTTCCAAATGTCTTGAACAACGCAAACGGCGGGCGTCGCGCCCGCCGCGACCACCCATGGGAAAAATCATGACGCATATCAAGAAAATGCCCGTTCGCCCGAGTGCCGCCGAAGTGGAAGCGGTGGCCAAGTTCTCGCCGGCAACGATCCATGAGGCGCAGGGACGCCGGGGGGCATTGTCCTCCCGCATCAAACCCGTCGACTACCGCATGAAGCTCTGCGGTCCGGCCTTCACGGTCCGTTGCGCACCCCGCGACAACATCATGCTGCAGCTTGCAATCGACTACGCTCAGCCGGGCGACATCATCGTCGTTTCGGCGGGCGAATACGAAGAGGCCGGATCGTTTGGCGACGTGCTAGCCAACGCCTGCCTTGCCAAGGGAATTGGCGGTCTTGTGACCGACAGCGGCGTGCGCGACACTCTGCAACTGCGCGAACTCGGTTTCCCGGTGTTTTCGCTCAGCGTCTGCATCAAGGGCACGGTCAAGGAAACCCTGACCTCGACCAACGACCCGATCATCATCGGTGGGGAGGTTGTCCATCCCGGCGACATCATCGTCGGCGACGCTGATGGCCTGGTCGTGGTGCGGCGGGAAGAAGCATTTGAGGTCGCGAAGCTGTCGCAGGCGCGCGAGGATGCCGAAGCCGAGTACATTGCCGCGTACAAGGCAGGAAAATCGGTCATCGAAGTCAGCAAGCTCGAGCCGGTGCTGAAGGCAAAAGGGCTCGTGATCGAAGGCTGACCAAGGGCCGGGACGTCTCGTGCGAGCGCCCGGCGGTAAAGGAGAGTAGGTTTGTCATTTCCACTTTTTGACCTCAAAGGGCGGCGCGCCTTGGTGACGGGCTCGTCGCAAGGGATAGGCTTGGCGCTGGCGCGTGGTCTTGCCGAACACGGAGCTGCACTTGTACTCAACGGTCGCGACCGCTCGAAGCTGGAGGCGGCCGCTGCCGCATTGAAGGATGCCGGCTACACTGTCGATGTCGCGGATTTCGACGTCACGGACGCGGACGCGGTAAAGCGCGGAGTCGACCAGATCGAGCAGGATATCGGCGCCATCGACATCCTCGTCAACAATGCCGGCATGCAGTTTCGCGCGCCGCTTGAAGACTTTCCCGCCGAGCGCTTCGAGCAATTGCTGAAGACGAATGTCTCCAGCGTCTTTTACGTCGGCCAGGCGGTCGCCCGACACATGATCGGTCGCGGCGCCGGCAAGATCATCAACATCGCCTCGGTGCAGAGCGAGCTCGCGCGCCCATCGATCGCGCCCTACACGGCGACCAAGGGCGCGGTCAGGAACCTGACACGCGGCATGTGCACCGACTGGGCAAAGTATGGATTGCAGGTGAATGCGATTGCGCCCGGCTACTTCAAGACGCCGCTGAACCAGGCGCTGGTCGACAGCGCCGAGTTTTCCGCCTGGCTGGAAAAGCGCACGCCGGCGGCCCGCTGGGGCGATGTCGAAGAACTGGTGGGTGCCGCGGTCTTCCTGGCAAGCAACGCCTCCTCCTTTGTCAATGGACACACGCTCTATGTCGACGGCGGCATCACGACCAGTCTCTGAACTCCGTCGCGGCTTTGGCCCGGTCGTCGTCATGGGCGTATCCGGCTGCGGCAAGTCCACCGTCGGCGACCGGCTCGCCAGCTATCTCGGCGCGCGCTTCATCGAGGGCGACAGCCTGCATTCGGCGGCCAATGTCGAGAAGATGCGCAGCGGCACGCCGCTGACCGATTCTGACCGCTGGCCCTGGCTCGACGAGATCGGCACCCGTCTGGCCAGTCCGGCCGCGACCGTCGTGTCGTGCTCGGCCTTGAAACGAGCCTATCGCGAACGGCTGAGGGAAGTCGCCTGGCGACCGATCACCTTCGTCTTTCTGCAGGGCACCCGGGCGCTGCTCGCGGCGCGGCTGGGTGAGCGAAAGGGCCATTACATGCCGCTGGCGCTGCTCGATAGCCAGCTTGCCACCCTCGAACTGCCATCGGGGGAGGCGGACGTCGTTACCATTGAAATCGATCAGTCGCTGGAGCGCATCGTCGCGCTGGCGATGAACACGCTGGCGATCCGCGCCGATCGCGCCGCCAGTGAACCAACCACGGGAGGAAACTGATGACGAAACCGGAAATCCTGCTGATGGGTCCCTATCCGGATTGGGACCTGGTGGAACTCGAAGCGCGCTACGCGGTCCACAAGATCTACGAGGCCGAGGATCGGGACGCCTTCCTTGCAACGCATGGGCCGAACATCCAGGCGATTGCGACCCGAGGCGAGCTCGGCGCATCGGCCGATCTGATCGGCAAGCTGCCGCAGGTCGAAATCGTCTCCGTCTATGGTGTCGGCTATGATGCCGTCGATCTCGCGGCCTGCCGGGAGCGCGGGATCCGCGTCACCAACACCCCTGATGTGTTGACCAACGACGTTGCCGATCTCGGCGTCGCCATGATGCTCTGCCAGTCGCGGGGCATGATCGGCGCGGAAAGCTGGGTGAAGGACGGAAGCTGGGCAGCCAAGGGCCTATATCCGCTGAAACGGCGGGTCTGGGGGCAACGCGCCGGTGTGCTCGGCCTTGGCCGCATTGGCTTCGAGGTGGCCAAGCGCCTCAAGGGCTTCGATATGGACATCGCCTATAGCGACGTCTCCGAAAAACCCTATGCGGATGGCATGACCTTCTTCGCCGATCCGGTTGCCCTGGCAGAACGGTCGGATGTGCTTCTCGTGACGCTCGCGGCCTCGGCTGCGACGCGGCACATCGTCTCGAAGCAGGTGATCGAGGCGCTCGGTCCCGACGGCATGCTGATCAACATCTCGCGCGCCTCCAACATCGATGAGGACGCGCTGCTCGACGCGCTCGAAAGCGGTGCGCTCGGCTCGGCGGCGCTCGATGTATTCGAGGGTGAGCCGATGCTCAATCCTCGCTTCCTGAAGCTCGACAATGTCCTGCTGCAGCCCCACCACGCCTCCGGCACCATCGAGACCCGCAAGGCGATGGGCAAGCTGGTGCGCGACAATCTCGCCGCGCATTTTGCCGGCGAAGCTCTGCCCACCCCTGTCGTTTGAGGTCCTGAAATGAAAGCCGTTGTCATTCACGCCGCCAAGGACTTGCGGATCGAGGATCGGGAGACGCAGGCGCCTGGAAAGGGCCAGGTCGAGGTTCAGATCGAGGCCGGCGGCATCTGCGGGTCGGATCTCCACTACTACAACCATGGCGGCTTCGGCACGGTGCGGCTGCGCGAACCGATGATCCTCGGTCATGAGGTTGCCGGCACGGTCAAGGCGCTCGGCGACGGTGTCTCGACGTTGGCCGTCGGCGATCGGGTGGCGGTGTCACCGAGCCGCCCCTGCGGCACATGCGACTATTGCCAGCGCGGTCAGCAGAACCATTGCCTGAACATGCGCTTCTACGGCAGCGCCATGCCGATGCCACACATCCAGGGGGCGTTTCGGCAGCGGCTGGTTGCCGAGGCGTGGCAGTGCCACAAAATCGCTGACGGCGTCTCGAGCAACGAAGCCGCAATGGCCGAACCCTTTGCCGTGACGCTTCACGCCGTTTCGCGCGCCGGTTCGCTGCTTGGCAAGCGGGTTTTGGTCACCGGCTGCGGCCCGATCGGGGCGCTGGCGATCATCGCCGCACGCGCTCACGGCGCGCGTGAGATCGTTGCGACCGACGTGATGGACGGTGTGCTCGACAAGGCGCTATCGATCGGCGCCGACCGGGTGATCAACGTTGCCAACAATCCCGATCAGCTTGCCGCCTATGCCGCCAACAAGGGCACCTTCGACGTCCAATTCGAGGCCTCGGGCAATGCGCAGGCGGTGCGCTCCGGTCTCGACGTTCTCAAACCGCGGTCGGTGCTCGTCCAGCTCGGGCTTGGCGGCGACGTCGCCATCCCGCAAAACCTCGTGGTGGCAAAAGAGATCGAGATGCGCGGTACGTTCCGGTTCCACGAAGAATTCGGGCTTGCCGTCGATCTCATTAACGCCGGCCGGGTGGACCTGACCCCACTCTTGACCGGGATCTTCCCCCTGGAAGACGCGGTGCGCGCCTTTGAGACTGCCGGCGACCGTAGCCGTTCGATGAAGGTGCAACTCGCCTTCTAGCCTTCATTGCTCCATCGGTCGACCGGTCCCCCGATCGATGGAGCCTCCACGTCGAGCGCGCGAAAACGTCAGCTCGCGTTCAATCTCCTAAGGAGCAATCACGTGTCACAGGCGGAAATCGGCCTAATCGGTCTCGGCGTCATGGGCTCGAACCTGGCGCTCAACATCGCTGAAAAGGGCAACAAGATCGCGGTGTTCAACCGCACCGTCGAGGCGACGCACAAGTTCTACGCGGAAGCCGGTGAACTCAAGGGCCAGATCGTGCCCTGCGACACCATTGAAGAGTTTGTTGCCGCCATCCGTCCGCCGCGCCCGATCATCATCATGATCAAGGCCGGCGAGCCGGTCGATCAGCAGATGAAGATCCTCGAGCCCTACCTTTCCAAGGGCGACATCATGATCGACGCCGGCAACGCCAACTTCCGCGACACGATGCGCCGCTTCGAGGCGCTGAAGGACAGTGGCCTGACCTTCATCGGCATGGGGGTTTCCGGCGGTGAGGAAGGCGCACGTCACGGCCCGTCGATCATGGTCGGCGGCAAGGAAGAATCCTGGAAGCGCGTCGAGAGTGTTTTGACCTCGATCGCCGCGAAATACGACAACGACCCTTGCGTCGCCTGGCTCGGCGAAAACGGCGCCGGCCATTTCGTCAAGACCATCCACAACGGCATCGAATATGCCGACATGCAGATGATCGCCGAAATCTACGGCATCCTGCGCGACGGCCTGAAGATGTCGGCGACCGAAATCGGCGAGGTCTTCGGCACCTGGAACAAGGGCCGCCTCAACTCCTACCTGATCGAGATCACCGAGAAGGTGCTGAAGGCGGCCGATCCTCTGACCGGCAAGCCGATCGTCGATTTGATCCTCGACAAGGCCGGCCAGAAGGGCACCGGCAAGTGGTCGGTGATCGAGGCGCAGAACATGGGCGTGCCGGCAACCGGCATTGAGGCGGCGGTGGCCGCGCGCAGCATCTCCGCGATGAAGGACGAACGCGAAGCGGCCGAAAAGATCCTCGGGCTGCCTGAGGTCGGCGACTTCAAGGTGGCCGACAAGGCAGCCTTCATCAGGGATCTCGAAAGCGCGCTGCTGGCCGCCAAGATCGGCGCCTATGCGCAAGGCTTCGC
>NZ_JBQENZ010000029.1:0-103377 GCF_052044935.1 Ensifer sp. 22460 | reverse complement strand
GAAAATCGTCGTCTCGGGGCTGTGGACCGAAGTCTGCAACACCACCTTCGCGCTGTCGTGCATGCATGACACCGACTACGAGATCTACATGGTTGCCGACGCCTCCGGCGGCACCTCGGCCGATGCGCACAAATACGCCATGGACCGCATGGTCCAGGCCGGCGTTATCCCGGTGACCTGGCAGCAGGTCCTGCTCGAATGGCAACGCGACTGGGCCCGCAAGGAAACCTACAATGCCGTCACCGCACTGGTGAAGGAGCATTCCGGCGCCTACGGCATGGGCATCGATTACGCCGTCACCATGGTTCACAAGGGTGACGAACGCGTCAGCCACGGCAGGACGATCGGCCCCAACCCGGCAAAGTGATCCCGGCCCGACCAGCGAACATCCGCAATCGCTTCGGCATGAATGGCAAGGCCGGCCCCGCAGGGGGCCGGAAACTCGCGAGCGTCACCTGGGGCGCAACCCGCCCTGGTTCTGCGGCCCGGGATCGCGCAGTAGCAGGACGGTGGCTTGGGCTTTCCGGCGATCCAGATTGGGTCACCGCATGTCGCAAGCTCCGGCGCAGGCGGTCGATTGCGACTTTGGCATTAAGGAATACAAGTGCTTTCCAAATTCGATTGACAAGCCAACTCCTCGCGCGCATTTTAGAAAACATTAGTTTTCCTAAATTGGCGAACGGCGTTTTGGACCGCCCCGCCACACCGGGGAAAGGAACCGGCCGTGAACCAGAACACGCCTATCGCCATCATCGAAAACCCCTCGCCGACTGCGGAGACAGTGCCGACCATTCGGCTCCGCGAGGAACTGCCTGCGATCCCGCCTGCCGTGGCTCCGGCCTCGAACATGCCCGCAAAGCGGCGGCTGCGCGGCCTGCTCTTCGCCTCCGTGGCCGTCGCGGCCGTGGCGGCCGCCGCCGATTTCGGGTGGGGGTACTGGACGACAGGCCGCTTCCAGGTGTCGACCGACGACGCCTATGTAAAGGCCGACAGCACGACGATTGCCCCCAAGGTCTCCGGCCATATCGCCGAGGTGCTCGTGGCCGACAACGAACGGGTAAAGGCAGGACAGATCCTCGCCCGCATCGACGACCGCGATTTCAAGGTGAGCCTCGAACGGGCCATGGCCGAGGTCGAGGCAGCGGAAGCCAACATCGCCAACAAGCAGTCGGCCCTGGTGGCTCAGCAATCCGCAATTGACGCGGCAAGGGCGACTGTCGAAGCCGACAAGGCCGACCAGACCTTTGCCGAGCAGGATGACAAGCGTTACTCCGAGCTTGCCAGACAGGGCTTCGGCACCGTCCAGAATGCCCAGCAGGCGGCCTCGCGCATCACGGCCGCCCGTGCAGCGGTAACGCGTGACACGGCGGCACTTGCCAATGAAACCAAGCAGCTCGACGTGATCAGGGCCGAGGTCGCCCAGGCGAAGGCAGCACTCGACAGCGCCAAGGCGGCGCAGAACCAGGCCCGCCTGGACCTCTCCTACACGGCTCTTGCCGCCCCCATCGATGGCGTGATCGGCAATCGCACCCTACGGGTCGGTCAGTATGTGCAGGCCGGCACCCAACTGATGGCGGTCGTCCCGACGGAGGCGGCTTACATCGTCGCCAACTACAAGGAGACCCAGCTCACCGACGTCTATCCCGGCCAGAAGGTGACGGTCGAAGTGGACACCTTCCCGGGGCAGGTCTTCGAGGGTCACGTCGACAGCATCGCGCCGGCGAGCGGCCAGGAATTTGCGTTGCTGCCGCCGGACAATGCGACGGGCAACTTCACCAAGGTGGTGCAGCGCATCCCGGTCAAGATCGTGCTCGACCGCGGGACCCCACGATCGGTGACCTTGCGGCCCGGCATGTCAGTCTACCCGACCATCGACACCAACCCGACGGCGACTGAGGTCGCGTCTAAGTCGGACAAGATCTACTAGAGCGCCGTGCGTTCAAGTGAACGCACAAAGGACGCTCTAGCACTTTGAATCTAGAGCGTCTTTCCGCTTCCAGTGATTCCACTTGAGAGCGGGATGCTCTAGGGGGCGATTAGGCGCCCATCTCACCACAAGGCAGGAGGGTGTTATGTCCACCATTGCTGAAACGGTTGCGCCCGGCACGCTGCCAGCCGCTGCGGCGCCATCTGAAAAAGCGAGCACGACGGCATGGATCGCGGTGCTCGCCGGCCTGATCGGTGCTTTCATGGCGATCCTGAACATCCAGATCACCAACGCCTCGCTGCTCGACATCGAGGGCGGGATCGGCACCGGCGTCGACAATGGCGCCTGGATATCGACCTCCTACCTGATCGGCGAGATCGTGGTGATCCCCCTTACCGACTACTTCAGCCGCGTCTTCTCGTTCCGGCGCTATATCCTGGCAAATGCGATCCTGTTCCCGATCTTTTCCGCGGCTTGCGCCTTCGCCCATGACCTCGGCTCGATGATCGTGCTGCGCGGTCTGCAAGGCGTTGCGGGCGGCGTGCTCATCCCCATGGCTTTCACGATGATCCTGACCCGGTTGCCCAAGACGCAGCAGCCGTTCGGATTGGCACTCTTCGCCCTGTCCGTCACCTTCGCGCCGGCGATCGGCCCGACGATCGGCGGCTACCTCACCGAGAACTACGGCTGGCAGTCGATCTTCTTCGTCAACACGCCCCCAAGCATCATCATGGTGGTTGCGCTCTACTTCACGCTCGAGAAGAAGCCGATGCAATTGTCCTTGCTCAAAGAGGGCGACTGGGCCGGTATCGTCACCATGGCGATCGGGCTCTCGGCTCTGCAGACCGTGCTCGAGGAAGGCAACAAGGACGACTGGTTCCAGTCGCCGTTCATCGTCAAGCTCGCCTTGATCGCAGCCGTGTTTCTGACCGCCTTCGTCATTATCGAGCTCAAGGTCGAAAAGCCGCTGGTCAAGCTACGCCTGCTCAAGCAGCGCAACTTCGGCGTCGGCGTTCTCGTCAATGTGCTGGTCGGAGTGGCGCTGTTCGGCACCGTCTACATCCTGCCGCAGTATCTGGGTCAGGTGCAGCGCTACAATGCCGAGCAGATCGGCTTCGTGCTCGCCTGGACCGGCTTGCCGCAGCTCCTCATCATTCCGCTCGTGCCGGCACTGATGAAACGGTTCGACGCGCGCTACGTCGGCTTCGTCGGCATCAGCATCTTCGCAGCCAGCTGTTTCATGAACACGACACTCTCGCTCGACAGCGCCGGCGACCAGTTCTTCGTGCCCAATATCGTGCGTGCCATCGGCCAGGCACTGGTGCTGACGCCGATCACGGTGATCACGACCGCCGGCATCGCGCCTGGTGACGCGGCCGCCGCCTCCGGCCTGTCGAACATGCTGCGCAATCTCGGCGGCGCCGTTGGAACGGCCACGCTCGCGACCGTGTTGACCAAGCGGGAGCAGTTCCATTCCAACATCATCGGCCAGTCCGTCACGCTTTCCCGCGATGAGGTCCGTGACCGGATCAGCGATCTGACCCATCATTTCATGACGCATGGCGTATCCGACGTCGCGGTTGCGCAACACAAGGCAATCGCAGTTATCGGCGCGACGGTTCACCGCCAGGCGCTTATCCTGGGGTTTAGTGATACCTTCGCGGTGATCGGCACTGTGTTGGCGCTTGCCGCCATCGCCCTGCTTTTCACCCGGAAGATCCAGCTTGGTGGCGCAGGTGCGGGTGGCGCCCATTGAAAGCCTGCAGGTCAAAAGACGTGCACTCAGGGGAGGCAGGTTATGGACAGTTCGACGCCCGGTCGTCTCTTTCTGGACGACCTCTTTGTGGGACAACGCTTTACAAGCGGGACGCACACGATCGACGAAGCACAGATCAAGGCTTTCGCTATGCAGTTCGACCCGCAGCCTTTTCACATCGACGAGGCGAAGGCCAAGGACACGCTCTTTGGGGGTCTGGCTGCAAGCGGATGGCACACCGCCGCCATCACGATGCGTCTCAATGTCGAGACGGGCCTGCCATTTGCCGGTGGTGTCATTGGCGCCGGCGGAGAAATCAACTGGCCGGCTCCGACGCGCCCCGGGGACACGCTGCATGTGGAAAGCGAAGTCGTGGAGATCATACCTTCCCGCTCGAAGCCTGATCGAGGCATCGCCGTCGTTCTCAGCAGCACCATCAACCAGCACGGGGAAGTGGTTCAGAACCTCAAGGCCAAACTCGTCCTCCAGCGGAAAGCGGCGGGTTGACGCCGATTTAGCCCGAATATGCAGAGGCGGCGACGTTCATTCCGTCGAGACGAAATCGTCCTCCCGAGAGTTCAGCAGCGCTGCCAGCGTGCTGAGGCCAATGTCGAGCTGATCCATTGCCGGGCTGGCAAGCGCGAGCCGGACCGCGTTGGGCGCGTGGCCCGGCGTGATGGCAAAGGTCGTCGACGGGGTCAATGCAATGTCGCGCCTGGCGGCAGCCGCAACAAACGTCTGCGAACGCCAATGGGGCGGCAGCGTCAGCCAGAGATGGTAGCACTTTGGGTTGGCCTTGACCTCGAAGCCCTGGAGATGAGCGGCGGCCAGCTTCTGCCGCGCCTGCGCATCAAGGCGTTTCATCGTCATGAGCGCGGCAACGGTGCCATCGGCCATCATCCGCGCGGCCGCCGCAAAGGCAAATCCTGTCGCGGTCCATCCACCCGAACGCACAGAGGCGATCACACTTTCCCGTAGCCGCTCGGGCGGCACGATGAAGCCGAGCGCCAGGCCGGGCGCCACCTTTTTGGAGAGGCTGTCGACGACAATGCAGCGATCCGGCGCGAGGGCGGCAAGCGGCGGCTCGTCGTCAAGGAACCCATAGACATTGTCTTCGATAACAGGAAGATCAAGCATCTCGACCACCCGCAGAAGATCGGCCCGGCGCGCCTCACTCATCGTCGCGCCCAGCGGATTCTGGACCGCCGGCTGGATGTAGATGGCCGAGAGATGCGCCTCGCAATGCGCTTTTTCAACGGAATCGGGGCGCACCCCGCCTTCGTCCATCGAAAGCGGCACCAACGCAATTCCGAGCCGAGCGGCAATGCCCTTGACGAAGGGATAAGTCAGAGCCTCGACACCGCAGCGACCGCCCGCCGGAACGACAGCCGCGAGAGCCGCAGCAATGCTCTGCCGGCCATTGCCGGTGAAAACGAGGTGTTCAGGACTGGGCGACCAGCCACCTTTGGAGAGGTGCGCTGCTCCAATGTTTCTGATCGCCGGCGTTCCGATGCTGATCGCCTGGCGCGATGCAACGTCGAGCAAGGCAGGAGCAGCCAACCCCTCCAGGCTTCTTGCGATAAGCGCTGTCTGGTTGGGCAAGATCGGGTAGTTGAACTCGAAGTCGGTACGGATACCACGCGGCTCTGCGAGCGCCGCCACGCCTCGCCTCGCCTCCCCGGAGATAAAGGTGCCCCTGCCCACTTCGCCGACAACGAGACCGCGGCGCAACAACTCGGCATAGACGCGGCTTGCCGTGGATACGGCAATCTTGCGTTCATAGGCAAAGCTACGCTGCGGCGGCAGGCGGTCGCCCGGCCTGAGCGACCCAACCGCAATTTCCGCGGCGATCGTGTCGGCAAGCTTCAGGTATTCCGATCTCGACATTATTGCACCGAGTACAATGTTTCAATTGCACCGAGAATTATATCGGAACATTTTATTCTCATCAAATCCCATTCGCCCGGGACCGCGACGGTTTCGCAGGCCAGAGCGCTCTTTTCGAAGCGCGCTCAGGCTGGCGGCATCGCACGCCCGGAGCAAGGGCTGGAAACGAGACAATGCCTGTATTTCTCAACCAACCGACCACTCTCGCGTTCAAGGCGCACGCGAATGCGGAGGCACTCCGATGGAACTGACCGTCCCGACGATCCTGGTCGCCTTTGCCGGGATATTCCTGATCTGCTTCATGAAGGGGGCGTTTGGCGGCGGTTTCTCCATAGTCGGTATTCCGCTGCTGTCGGTCGTGATGGACCCGGTCACCGCGGGCGGCCTTCTCGCGCCGCTCTTCGTCGCGATGGATCTGTATGGGTTGCGCTACTTCAAGCGCACCACCTGGTCTGGTCCCGACCTCGTGCTGCTGCTTCCGGGGCTCATGATTGGCATCGGGCTCGGCTATCTGCTGTTCCGCTTTCTCGATCACCGCACCGTTGCGATCGTGATGGCGGCGACGACCCTGCTCTTCGTCGGCCTGTGGCTGGCAAGGGGCGCAGAGGTGACGGCGCGCCCACGCTCGACCCCGAAGGCGATTTCTGCCGGTCTCGCCTCAGGCATAACCACGATGGTCGCACACTCGGGCGGACCGCCGCTGGCGATGTATCTGCTGCCGCTCGGTCTCAGCAAGGAGGTCTACGCGGGAACGACGAGCCTTTTCTTTACCGTTGGCAATGCAACCAAGGCCCTGCCGTGGTTGTTGCTGGCGAAGCCAACCGCCGATCTCGGAGTGCTGATGGCGATCTGCCTGCTCGCCGTACCAAGCGGTGTTACGCTCGGCTGGCGGCTCCAGGGTATGCTCGACCAACGGCAGGTCTATCGCGCCTGCTATGGATTGCTGGTCCTGGTGGCGCTGAAACTATTGTGGGACGGCGTTTCCGGCTTTCTCGTTTAACCGCCGCATCGCCAACCTGTCCAAAGAGGATGCTTGCGACCGAGCAACATCTCGCGCCATAGGCGTATTGCGCAAGCTGCGCCTGCAAAGCTTTTCACTTTGCGTATTGACCTAAGTTTCTCAAAAGGTTGAAGTGCTCTGGCCATTCAAGCGAGGTACTTCACCCTGCAGAGCAGCGCCCCTTTCACAGCAGCAGGAGAGATGGGTCGGTTGATCCAGTCTTACCGCTGGGACGACAGCCCGCTCGGCCCCATGGTGGCTTGGCCGCCATGTCTGGCGGCTGCGATCGACATCATGTTGCCGGCGCAGGCGCAGATCGTGATGTTCTGGGGCGAAGAATTCGTGGCGCTCTACAACGACGCCTATGCGCCGACCATCGGAGACAAGCACCCTCGCGCACTGGGGCGCCCGGCGCGTGAAAACTGGGGTGAACTCTGGAGCGACCTCGAGCCTCTGCTGCGACGCGTGCTGGAACGCGGCGAGACGGTGGTCGCGAAAGACCGTCCCTTCTACATCGAGCGACACGGTTATCCCGAAACGGCTTACTTCGATATTTCCTATTCACCCGTCCGGGACGAGGAACAGAGGGTTCGGGGCGTGTTCTGCATCGTCAACGAAACGACCGAACGCGTGAAATTCGAGGGCGCGCTGCAAGCCAACGAAGAGCGGCTTCGCGCCATCTTCTCGCAGTCAGCCGCCGGCATCTGCCAGATGGACCTGACGGGCCGCTTCCTCCTGGTCAACAATCGCTTCTGCGAAATCGTCGGCTATACCGAGACCGAACTGCTGACGATGCGGATGCACGACATCACGTTTCCCGAAGACGTCGCCGAAAGCGCCCGGCTGTTCAAGGCGATGGCGAGCACCGGCCAGAGCTACGAAATCGAGAAACGCTATTTGCGCAAGGATGGCAGTCTTGTCTGGGTAACGAACTCGGTCTCCGCGCTTCACGATGAGCGTGGCAATTTTCGGCAGGCCGCCGCCGTCATCGTCGACATCACCGAACGCAAGCGGGCCCAAGAGGTCGAACGTCGCCTTGCGGCCATTATCGCATCCTCCAACGACGCCATTCTCGGCATCGATCTCAGGATGAGGATCACGACCTGGAATTCCGGGGCGGAGAGGCTCTACGGCTATTCGGCCGAGGAAATGATTGGCCGCTCCGTCATGACGCTGGTTCCCGAAGACCGAATTGACGAAGAGCCTGCGATCCTCAGGCAGGTCAGCGCGGGTCTCAAGGTCGAGCCATATGAGACCAAACGGCTCCATAAGGACGGTCGAAGCGTCGATGTCCTGCTCAGCGTTTCGCCGATCTACGACGCCTATGGCAGCATCGTCGGCGCTTCGAAACTGGCCCACGACATAACCGTGCGGAAGGAGGCCGAGCGCCTGCAGACCGTCCTGGTCGGTGAACTGAACCATCGCGTCAAGAACGTGTTTGCAACCGTGCTGGCCATTGCCCGGCAGACGCTCGGTCGCAGCGACAGCACGAACGCTGGAGAGGTGCAGGCTTTTGAAGCGCGGCTGGTTTCGATGGCACGGGCGCACGACCTGCTCACCCATGGCAACTGGGAACGGGCGGATTTGAAGGCGATCATCAACCAGGCGATCTCTCCCTACTCGCAGGAAAAGTTCGTCGTTTCCGGTCCGCAGATCCAGGTTCCGCCGAGGATGGTCGTATCGCTGTCCCTGGCGCTGCATGAGCTCGCCACGAACGCCGCCAAATACGGCGCACTTTCGACCGGGAACGGGCGGGTCTCCATCACGTGGTCGCTCCAGAGCGGCACGTCGACCCGGCTAACGCTGCGCTGGCAGGAATCCGGCGGGCCGTTGGTAAAGCAGCCATCGCGCAAAGGATTCGGCTCGCGCTTGATTCAAACCCTGTTGGCTGCCGAACTGAATGGCCAGGTGGAGATCAGCTACCATCCCACGGGCTTGGTGTGCTCGGTCGACGCGGCCCTGCAAAGTGGGTGGGACGAACCCACCGCACCCTAACGGCGCATTGGTAACCCCCGAGCATCGCGCCTGGTAGCGGCTTACGCCTTGCCGGAGAGCGCAAGCACACGATCCAATGCTGCAGCAAATCCCTTGAGCGATACTGAGAACGTCACGTTCTTTCCCGTATCGCTCACAAAGGCACCGATCTTCAGGGCCGTTCCGCTGCGCAGCAACGCGACCGTCCCCTCGGTAAAGGTCAACGACACGATGCAGCCGATGGGCAGGCAGGTGCGGAACGGCGTTGCCTTGCCACCGGTCGCCTCATCGACGCCGAGGGACACGCCCTTTTCCAGGTAGAGGCCGAAGGGAAGCGCGAGGCTCCCCGCCAGACCGGCGTTTTCAGCCTGCCGAAGTTCGAGCGTCAGTACGTGCTGGCCACTCTTGTGAAACTGCTGTTGCGACAGGATGCAATGCTTTTTGCCGTCGGCCTCGGCGCAGGCGACGCTCCAGTCTTCATAGGTTTCAGAAAGCTGAGAGGGCGCGGCAGCCTTCCCGGCCGCCGCGTCCTCTCCGTAAAGCGGCGTGATGGCGACGAAAGTCGCCATCAGCACTGTCGATAGCCAGACGAGCCGGCGCATCAGAAGCGCACGTCAAGCTTGGCATCGACCGCATTCTGCGTCGTGCCGGAGCCGAACTGTCCGGTGTAGGTGATGCCAAGGCTCGCATTGCCGGTCAGCGCGAAATCGATGCCGGCCTCGATGATCGCCGCGTCTTCGGCAATCGGCGTACCGGCAACCGAGAAGGCGCTGCCCGTGCCGAAGGCCATGGTCGAGAACGGCGTCGTGTCGCCAAAGGCGTGCTGCCAGCCGAGCATGCCGCGCACCTTCGCATCTGTCGCGCCGAGGCTGAGCGGAGCAGAAGCGCGCAGACCGAGCGTCGTGAAGGTCGTGTCGGTCGTGTTGCTCTTGCTCGACAGGGCGGCCGCGGCACCGCGCTCGGTGAAGCCGTCGGTGTGCAGGCTGACATAGGCGAGGTTCGCAAAGGGCTCGAGCGCCACATCAGGCAGGTCGATGCGGTAGCCGACTTCGCCGAACGCTTGGAACGTCCCAGCGTCATAGTCGGCCTTCAGTTGATCGGTGAAGCCGGGGAAGGCAACGCTGCGCGACGTGTTGATCGAGTGCCAAGTATAAGCGAGGCCGGACCTGAGCGCGACATCGCCCCAGCGGCCGCCGCTATAGACACCGAGGTGATAGTTGTCGCTGTCACCGCTGGAGGCGCGGCTGTCGACGTCGAAGTTCGTCCGGCTGTAGCCGGCCATGATGCCGATCAACGCATTGTCCGAGACCGCCGCATCGAAGCCGGTGACGAAACCGCCCGTCGACTGATCGAGGCTGCCGGCGTTACCGTTGCCGTCGGTATTGGTCCAGGAGCCGAACACCTGGCCCCAGCCGACCATCGCCGGCGGCGCGGCGGGAACGGCGTTGACGACGGCGACGGCACCGGTCGTGATCTTGTCCTCAGGGCCGTAAGCAAGAACCGGAACGCTCGCAGCACCCACGTCACCGAAGGCGTCGCGGATGCGGTCGTTCACCGCATTGCGCAGCAGGCTGCTGTCGTTGATCAGCGCGGTCTGCGCCGAAGCATGGACTTCGCCGGACAGTTGGTCGAAGGCACGACGTGCCGCGTCGCCGTCGAGGATAGTCAGCGCATTGTAGAGCCCGAGCGACGGGCCACTCTGGGCAAGTGTGTTGAGCGCAAGTGCCGTCTGTCGCTGGTTGCCGGTCGCAGCCTCGCCTTCAAAGACGCCGGGCTCGGTGGGCTTCGGCTCACCTGGTTTCGGTTCACCGGGCTTAGGTTCTTCGCCGGGTTTCGGCTCTTCGCCTGGCTTCGTACCGCCGTTCTTGACCTTGATCTTTAGGTCGACCTGCTTCTCCTTCTGGTCAAGCGAGACCTCAAGGAACGCCGATTTCGAGATAGCCTCGGCAAACTTTCCTTCAATAGCACGGTCGGCTGTCAGGATCGTATAGGTCTGCCCTGTCTTGTAGCTCGTGTTGGGGTCGAGGGCGGTCACCTGGACATTCGTGCCGCTGCCGATCTTGGCGATACCGGAGTTTTCGTTGGTGCCAATGCTCTTGACGACGATCCTGTCGGAACGGCCGTCACCGGCAACATCCGCCTCGTAGATCGAACCGGTCGCCATATCCAGTCGGCCCATGATCGTCAGCGTGCCGGTGGAATTGTTGCCGGGCGAAATGATCGCCTTGGAGTCGATATACGTGTCGCCAACCGTGCCGGAGCCGCCGAGCCTACCGAAAGAGGTCGAGTTCGGATCGCGGATGCGGTTCATCTCGCCGAACACATTCACCTCATTGGTATAGAAGCGATCACCCTGTACCCGTCCCGTCTCACCATCGACGATGAGCGTGCCGCCGCTTACTTCGAACCGGGTCTCGCTGTAGTCCAGGGGGCCGTTATCCGGGTCGTTGTCGATCGTGTCGAGGTTGCTCTTCAGAACCAGCTTGCCACCAGAAACGTTCACCTTGCCGTTGAACTTCGTCAGGTCGCCGTTGACGATGGTTTCCCCGGAAAAATTGCTGATCGTGCCCTTGCCGACGAGCGTGTTGGCAAACTCATAACCGGTGTTCGTGTGGTTGAAATTGACGTAGCCCTTCCGCGGGCCAAAATCGATCTTCGTCGACGGATCGACCGTGCCTGCCGCCTGCGCCTGCCGAGCACGTGGCTCGGCAATATTATTCAGGTCGACCTTGCCGCCGATCGTCAGATTGCCCATACCTTCGTTGCTTATGCCCCCGATATCGGAAAGCACGATTCCGCCGCCAGCCGAAAGCCTGGCGCCGTTGGCGACCGAAAGGTTGACCCGTCCGGCTTCGCCAATCGTCAGCTTGTCGGCGACCTTGAACTCGCTGCCGGCGCCATCGACATAGACCTGAATGGTGTCGACGCTCTCATCCTCGCGCAGGACAGCAGTGTTGGTCGAGACCACGGCGCCGTTTTCGATCGTGAAGCTGTCGCCGACTGTGAACTCTCCGGTGTTGACCCACCGCGAATTCTCACCGGTCACCAGAACCGTGCCGTTTTCGAAGTAAGCCGTCTTAGAGTTGATGAGGCCGCCGTTCTCGATCCTGACCGCAGCCGTGTTGAGCGTCAGGGCGCCGTCGGCAACACCCAGATAGTCGGTGGCAAGCATGGAGCCGGCACCACGCACCACGAGCGTTCCGTCGCCCTCCTGCAGAGCGCCGACATGGGTCTCCTTGGCGGATACCTTTCCGCCGTTCTCGACGATCAGCGTGCCCTTGCCGCCGTAGATGCCCCCCTCAAAACCGCCGACAAAAAGCACGCGGTAACCGTTCGGATTGGCATCGACAATGTCCCAGGTCGACCCGGAACCGGAGACCACGACCGTACCTACGCTGCCTCTCCCGTCGGCGATGTAGCCGTTGAGGCTCTTGACGACGGCACCGTTGTTGATGGTTAGGGTCGCGCCAACGGGACGGCCGCGGATCACGAGATTGCCGTTGATCGTATGGTCGCTGGACCAAGTCTCATCGTTTGGCACGAGCAGTCCGGCCGCTTTTGCCGGCGACGGCACGAGCGGCATCGCCGCCAGCATCATCGAGACGAGACCGACGCGGCCTAGCGCTGTCGAACTCAGAAGGTTGATTCTCGAAACGTCCGCCTTTGCACAGATATTCAATGTCTGCCCCTTTTCCTTTGCATCCATGGGCGCACAACTCCCAAGCGAACGGTGACGCCGGGAAAGCGCGGTCATGGGCCGGCTATAGCAAGCCCGCGAAGGGGGAGAATTCGGCTTTCTGCAAACGGCAAATTGCAGCGCTGAAGGGCTGTGGCTTTCTGCAAACCGCTTGATTTCGCCGACGAACGTCAATCGACAAGCGTGCCGACTTCGCGGATAAAGCCTTGCATGGCGCGAACAAATAGCACGATTTCGGCGGATGAAGCAGAGTATGTCGCGGGCGTTCGCCGGGCAACGCTCTCCTTCGGCTTCCTGTACCAATTCATGCAGTTCGTCATCAGCAGCGCGTTGTGGGCGATCCTCGGATACGACCCGATCAAGATCGCGCCAATCACCCTGATCCTGATGTTGAACGGGACGCTGATGTCCTATGCAATGGCGGCGATCCTCTTTCACTTTAGAGAGAGGTCCATTCTCTTCAAGCTTCTGCTCGGCTCTGCCCTGTCGCTCGTGGCGGCGGCCATCAATGCCGGCGTCGACTTCCTCTGCCACGGCCTGATCGAACATGGCGACCCGGGCGACATCAACTGGACCAATGTTGGCTACACCATCATCTACTGTATGGCGCTCTTCCACGGATGGGCGTTTCTCTACATCGCGCTTCTCGCCAATTTCGAGTTGCGCGAGCGCGAGCGCCGCCTCGCCGTGACGCGGGAGGAGGCACTGGCGGCGCAGATGCGAGCGTTGCGCTACCAGGTCAATCCGCATTTCCTGTTCAACACCTTGAATTCGATTGCCGGTCTGATCGAAGAGGGGGCTTCGACAGTGGCCGGTCGTATGGTGCTTTCGCTTTCTTCTTTCCTGCGCACCACGCTCGAACTCGACCCGATGCAGGACGTATGTCTGGCCGATGAACTGGCGCTGCAGCTCGGCTATCTGAACATAGAGGGCGAGCGCTTCTCCGACCGTATGCGGGTCAAACTCGACATCGCACCCGGGCTTGAGCAGGCGCTCGTGCCGAGCCTCATACTTCAGCCCCTGATCGAGAACGCCGTGAAACATGGTGTCGGCTGCTCGGTCGGCGCGGTCGAGATCCTCATCACGGCCACGCGACGTGGCGAAACCCTCGAGCTTTCGGTCGAAAACGACCTGACGGCGGGGCCGCCGCTGAGCGCCAAAAAACCAACCGGCACCGGTACGGGGCTCAAGAACGTTGCCGACCGCATCAATGCACGGTTCCCGGAGATGGGCGCTTTCATATCCGGGCTCGTGGCGCCGCAACGTTTTCGCGCATCCATCACCATGCCCCTGCGGATAGCTGGCCCCTAAGCCACCTTGGAAACGGCAAGCCGGCAAAGCCAAACGGCACAGAATCCCGCCGGAAGCGCCGCGGCTTTCTGCAAACCGCTTGAAATCGCCGACGAACGGCAATCGACATCGGCGCCCGCTTGAACCATAAAAATGGAATGAAACCAGAGGATGAAGCCAAATCGGGGGACGAAAGCGCCTATATCGCCAGCATGCGACGCGCGACGCTCTGGCTCGGTTTTCTCTACTGGTTCGTGGAATTCCTCATCAGCAGTATCCTGTGGGGTATACTCGGGATCGATCCGATCGTGTCTGCCCCCGGCAAATTGCTGCTGATGTCCTGTGGCATGGTTCTTTCCTACGGTATCGCGGCGACGATGTTTCGCGTCAGGCACCGGCACATCGCCACCAAGATCGTCGTTGGATTCTCGACCTCTCTCATAGCCGCCTTTGCCAATACCGGCATCGACTTCCTGCTCTATGTTTTATTCGTGCGTCCCGACCCGATCACGGTCGACTGGACGAATACCGGTTACACGCTCGTCTACAGCATGGCCACCTTCGTCGGGTGGTCGTTCTTCTTCGTCGCGCTGCTCTACAGCTTCGAGCTGCGTGAGCGCGAACGGCGACTGGCGATCTCGCGCGAGGAAGCATTGGCCGCGCAAATGCGCGCGCTGCGATACCAGGTCAATCCGCATTTCCTGTTCAATACGCTGAACTCCATCACCGGGCTGATCGAGGAAGGGCAGACCGTTGCAGCGACCCGCATGGTGATGTCGCTTTCCAACTTTCTGCGTACGACTCTGGAGCTCGATCCTTTGCACGACGTGCGGCTTGCGGATGAACTGGACTTGCAAGCCGGCTACCTTCACATCGAAGGCGAGCGCTATTCCGACCGGATGAAACTCAGGATGGACATTGCCAGCGGCCTGGAAGAGGCACTGGTGCCAAGCCTGATCCTGCAGCCCCTGATCGAGAACGCGGTCAAACACGGCGTTGGCCGCTCACCTGAACAGGTCGAGATCGTCATCAGCGCCGCCAAGGTCGGTCAGTCGCTTGAGATTGCCGTCGAGAACGATATCGCCGCGGACACCGATAGTGGGCGGCGCCAGTCCTCCGGCACTGGGATCGGCCTCAAGAACGTCGCGGATCGCGTCCAGGCGCGGTTTCCGGGGGTCGGGGCCTGTGTATCCGGGCTCGTGACGCCCAGGCGTTTCAGAGCCGCAATTACAATGCCCCTGAGGCTTGCATGAACCAAATCCAGACAGTCTCCCTTTCGATCCTCATCATCGACGATGAACCGCTCGCCAGACGCCGCTTGCTGCGCCTGCTCGGCGCGATGCCAGGGGTCGAGGTCTTGGGGACGGCCGGCAATGTCCAGCAGGCCTGCAGTCTCATCGCCGAGCTGCAGCCGGACGTGATCCTGCTCGATATTCAGATGCCTGGCGGCACCGGCTTCGACATCCTGGAGCACGTGGGCAGCAACGCGCCCGCGGTCGTCTTCGTGACCGCCTTCGATCACTATGCGCTTCGCGCCTTCGAGGCGGCTGCCGTCGACTATGTCACCAAGCCGATCGAGGCGAACCGCCTGCGCACCGCAATCGAGCGGGCACGCGTGGCGATCGCGGCACGAACGAGCACCGAACGTGTGGTGGAACTCAGCGAAACCGTGCGGGCACTGCGGCAGGCGCTGCGCAAACACGAAACCCAGTCGGCCGATCTCTGGATCAAATCCCGCGGAGAATTCGTTCGGATCGCGCTCGACCGGGTCGTGCGTTTCCAGGCGGAGCGCGATTATGTCCGCATCCACATCGAAGGCCGGTCCTATCTGCATCACGAAAGCCTGGCTTCGCTTGAACGCCGGCTCGACCCGGCAGAGTTTCTGCGGCTTCACCGCAGCTCGATCGTGCGCCGCGACTGTATCGTGGGGCTGAAGCAGGCCCCCTTCGCAGCCCTCATCGCCCTTCTCTCCGACGGCAGCGAAATTCGCGTCGGGCGAACCTATGCGCGCCATATCCGGCCGACCACGGGCGAGCGCCCTCAAGCGGACTGAGGGCCGAAACCGGGGCGATGGATCGGCTTTAGCGCAAGACGCCGCGCAGCCGCGGCACCGCAAAATCCACGAAGGCCCTGAGCTTCATCGGCACGAGGCCCTGCGGGAGATAGACCAGCTGGACCGGAAGCGGCGGGTGTTCGAACGCCTCCAGCAACGGAACGAGCAACCCTTCCGAGACGGGACTCGCTACCTGATAGGAAAGCACCCGCGTCAGGCCAAGGCCGGAGATGGCGGCATCGACGGCCGATTCCGCCGTGTTGACGATCAACCGCGACCGGATCGGCGCGGCCAGTTCGCGTCCATCGTCGAGGAAGCGCCAGACATGGGCGGCCGTGACGTTTTCGAAGGTGATGCAGTCGTGCTCGGCGAGTTCGTTCGGATGCCCGGGGGCGCCGTGCTGCGCGACATAGCCGGGGCTTGCATAGACCACGCGGCGGACTGAGCCGAGCCTGGTCGCCACCAGGTTGCTATCGGGAAGGTTGCCGATCCGAAGTGCCAAGTCGATATGGTCGTCAACGAGATTGGCAAACCGGTCACCCAGCGCCAGCCGCATATCGATCTCAGGATGAGCCTTCAGGAAGTCCACGACGACGGGAAGAACGTGCAGGCGACCGAAGACGATCGGGGCAGAGATCGTCAGGTCGCCCTTGACCGCGCTGTATTCGCCGGCGGCCACCCTTTCCGCCTCTTCGACCCGCGCCAGGATCTCCTTGGCGGCCTCGACATAGGAGCGGCCGGTTTCGGTCAAGAGGATCTTGCGGTTCGTGCGAGTGATGAGCTGGGCGCCCAGATGCGCCTCAAGCTCCGAGACCTTTCGGCTGACTGTGGCAAGCGGCATCTTGAGCTGCCGTGAGGCAGCCGACAGGCTGCCGCTGTCGATGACGGCGAGCAGAACCCCCATGGCGTCGAGGCGATCCATCTTTCCTTCCAAAAAACGGGAATCAGTCTATCGTTCCCGCAGTCTACTGCCAAAAAATGGAAAGTCATAGATTGACTTCGAAGGCGGTTCATCCCGAACCGTCGGAGGGCCGCGACGGTTCTCATGCTCTTCGAGGGACATCTCCCATGAAACTCTATCGCCATCCGCTGTCCGGCCACTCGCACCGGGCTCAGCTCTTCCTGTCGCTGCTCGGCGTACCGCACGAACTGGTCGACGTCGATCTCAAGGCCCGGGCGCACAAGGAGCCGGAGTTCCTGAAGCTCAACCCGTTCGGCCAGGTTCCGGTCCTCGATGACGACGGCACTGTCGTTGCCGACTCCAACGCCATCCTCGTCTATCTCGCCAAGAAGCTCGGCCGCATCGATTGGCTGCCGGAAGATCCGGCTTTGGCCGCCAGGGTGCAGAAGTGGCTTTCGGTTGCTGCCGGCGACATCGCCTTCGGTCCGGCGGCTGCCCGGCTCGTCACCGTGTTCGGCGCCAATCTGCGGGCGGAAGAGGCTGTCGCCCGGGCCCATCGCGTG
The DNA here is from genome assembly GCF_052044935.1 of Ensifer sp. 22460. Lineage (NCBI taxonomy): Bacteria > Pseudomonadati > Pseudomonadota > Alphaproteobacteria > Hyphomicrobiales > Rhizobiaceae > Ensifer > Ensifer sp. 22460. The sequence continues at coordinate 86,329 of NZ_JBQENZ010000029.1, read as the reverse complement.
CTGGCGCAGATCGATGCGGAACTGAGCAGCCGCGACTTCCTGATCGGCGCCCGGCCGACCATCGCCGACGTTTCCCTCTACAGCTACGTTTCCGCCGCACCCGAGGGTAATGTGGACCTTTCCGACTACCCGCAAGTCCGGGCCTGGCTTGCCCGCATCGAGCGTCTGCCCGGCTTCGTCGGCTTTGAAAAGACGGCCGTCGGCCTCGCCGCCTGACGAACTGGCCCGGGGCGGTCACACTGCCCCGGGCCTCACCCCAACGAGGTTTCAGATCATGCCGGACAATGCACAACAGAAGCGGCCGGACTCTCCCTGGCACGAAGGCGAACTCGCCATCCAGCGCAGCCTCGGCGTCGTCGAGCGCATGGATGCGACCGGGCGTAATTTCGTCCGCAGCTTCATGCCCGAGCAGCACCAGCAGTTCTTCCCGATGCTGCCCTTCGCCGTCTTCGGCGCGGTCGATGCGCAGGGTGACGTCTGGGCGACGATGCGCGCCGCGGCCCCCGGCTTCATGCAGGCGCCCGACGCCTGGAACCTCGACATACGGCTGCCCCGTGATCCAGATGATCCGGCGGATGCCGGCATGGGCGACGCACACTCGATCGGCATGCTTGGTATCCAGCTCGAAACCCGGCGCCGGAACCGGCTCAACGGCGCGATCCTGCGCGACGGCGACGTCAGTTTCACCATTCGCGTGCGCCAGAGCTTCGGCAACTGCCCGCAATATATCCAGCTCCGGCAGTTCTCCTTTTCCCGCGATCCATACGAACCGGCATCGCAACGGCCGATCCGTTACGCGGCCCTCGACGATCGCGCCCGGGCGATCATCGCCAACGCTGACACCTTCTTCGTCGCCTCCTATGTCGACCGCGATACCGGCGAACGGCAGGTCGATGTCTCCCATCGCGGCGGAAAGGCCGGCTTCGTTGAGCTCGGCGAAGATGACGTTCTGACCATCCCCGACTTCTCCGGCAATCTGTTCTTCAATACGCTCGGCAACTTCATGGTCAATCCGCGCGCCGGCCTGCTGTTCGTCGACTTTGCGACCGGCGACATGCTGCAGCTGACCGGCAGCGCCGAGGTCGTACTGTCGTCGCCGGAAGTCGCAGCCTTTCAAGGCGCCGAGCGGCTATGGCGCTTCCGCCCCGAGAAGGTCGTCTATCGCGAGGACGGCCTGCCGCTTCGCTGGGCTTTCGAGGATGGTGGGTGGTCGCCCAGCCTGCTGACAACGGGCGATTGGGATCAGGCAAAGGTGCGGCTGCAGGCTGCGGCCGTCGCCGAGGCGTGGCGAGCGTTTCGGGTCGCCCGCGTCGAAGAGGAAAGCACGACCATCCGCTCGCTTTACCTCGCGCCGGACGACGGCATCGGCCTCATGGCTCACCAGGCCGGCCAGCACCTGCCGATTCGGGTGAGGATAGACGCGGACGGCAAGGCACTTGTCAGAAGCTACACGCTCTCTTCCGCCCCGACCGACGCCCTCTATCGCATCAGTGTCAAGAATGACGGCACCGTCTCGCAATACCTGCACGGGCTGAAAACCGGCGACCGGATCGAGGCGCGCGCGCCGGCCGGCAGCTTCACGATCGATGGCACCGAGCGGCGACCGGCCGTGCTGATCGGCGCCGGCGTCGGCATCACGCCGATGGTCGCCATGTTGCAGCACATCGTCCACGAGGGGCGCCGCAAGCGCCGCACGCGCCCAACCTGGCTTTTCCAGGCCGCTCGGTCCCGAAACGAACGCGCCTTCGAGCGGGAGATTGCCGCTCTGGTCGAGGAAGGCCAGGGCAACATCCGCCTCATACGTGCGCTCAGCCAGCCGGAGACCGCGACCGAAGGGCAGGACTATGACGTCGGCGGCCGGATCGATATCAGCCACCTCAAGTCCACGCTGCCCTTCGACGACTACGACTTCTATCTCTGCGGCCCGGCGGCTTTCACGCAGTCGCTGTATGACGGATTGCGCGGGCTTAATGTGGCCGATGCCCGCATCCATGCGGAAGCCTTCGGGCTCTCGTCGCTGACCCGGCGGCCGGATGGCGGTGCTGGGCCGATCATGCCACCGCCCGCCAGCGCTCCCGTACACGTCGTCTTCGCGAAATCCGCCAAGGAGACCAGTTGGCAGCCGGGCGACGGCAACCTGCTCGATCTCGCCGAAGCGCGCGGGCTGACGCCCGAGTTCGGTTGCCGCAACGGCAGTTGCGGCTCCTGCAGAACGCCGGTGCTCGAGGGGAAGGTGACCTACCCGTCGCTGCCCTCCTTCCCGGTGGCAGAGGGCGAGGCGCTGATCTGCTGCGCCGTTCCGGCGGAAGGTGAGGAACGCAAACTGCATCTTTCGCTCTGAGCTCTGGTTCGGCTATTGATGATGCACCACATCATCAGGCAGTCGACGTCGACCGAGCGGGATGCGCCATGAACGACCAACAGATACGCGATATCGTGCTCTGGCTTTCCGACCAGGGCCTGAAAGGCCTGGAAGAGCCGGAGTTGTTTGCCGGCTTCTGCGAGCAATGCCGCGCAGCCGGCCTGGATCTGGCCCGCGCGCTTGGGCTGATCGACACATTGCATCCGGAATTTGAGGGCCGCGCCTTCCAGTGGAACGACGAGAGCGAGGTCACGCCCGAAGTCATCCAGTACGGCTCGACGACCACAGGCGAAGCACTGCTGAACTGGCAGAACTCGATCTTCTCCCACATGCTTCGCGACCGAGCGGCAGAGCGCCGCATCCGGCTCTCAGCCGATGAAGGCACCACCTACAACATAATCGACAAGCTGAAAGATGAAGGTCACACCGACTGCATCAGCATGATTCACCATTTCACCGACCAGGGCCGTGTCGGCGAGATGGACTGTTTCTATTCCTATTGGACGACGCGACGCGACAGCGGGTTCAGTGACGATGATGTCGCCGCACTGAGAATCCTGCTGCCGACCCTTGCGCTGGCCGTGAAGGCCGGCTCATGCGTGCGCATCATCAGCACGCTCGCAGACGTCTATCTCGGCGCCGACGCCGGTCAGCGCGTCGTCAAGGGCAGCATTGCCCGCGGCTCGGCGGAACGTATCGAAACGGTCATGTGGTTCTCGGATCTGCGCGGCTACACGCGCATCTCGGACACCGCCGCCCCCGACGAGATCATCCCGCTCCTCAACGACTATTCGGGCACGGTAATCACCGCCGTTCACGACCACGGCGGCAGCGTGCTGAAGCTCATCGGCGACGGCGTGCTTGCGATATTCAACGCCGACGATCCGGCAATCGCCTGCGCCAACGCGATTGCGGCGGAACGGCAGCTGCGCCGCATGCTGGCCGAGCTCAACGCACGCCGGCAAGAGGAGGGCAAGCCGACGACCGACGTCTATCTCGGCCTCCATATCGGCGAGGTCTTCTACGGCAATATCGGCAGCCAGACGCGGCTTGATTTCACCGTCGTCGGCCCCGCCGTCAACGAAGTGAGCCGCATTTCGTCGATGTGCCGTTCGGTGGAGCGGCACATGATCATGTCCTCTGATTTCGTCGAGGCCTGCCCGCCGGAACATCAGGTTCATGCGGTGTCGCTGGGTCGTTTCGCGCTGCGCGGCATCGCCCGGGCAAAGGAACTGTTCACCTGGGATCCGGAGCTGCCGGTGAATTGAAAAGGCGCCGTTACTGGCTCATCGCGCCCTGAGAGACGCGCGAGAGGTGGCGGTGCTGCAGTTCGGCCTGAACCTCACCCTGGAAGTCCATCACCTGCCGGCGCACTTCGTCTTCCGAGCAGCCGCAGGCAAAAAGTTCGTCGGCAAGGGCGCGGCACCGGCGGCGCCAGAATTGCAGCGCTTCGGCGCCATGCAGGTCTTCGAGCTCGGCGGCAGCGGTGCGGATGGCGGTCAATCTCCTCGTCACTGGAAACGGAACGATCGTACCTACGTCGGATTCCGTGGCTTTCACTGATTGATTGCCTGCCATCGTCTCATTCGCCCCCTGGAACTTCGTGCGTTGACGCGAACGCTTGAAGACGCCCTACGCTTGTCGATATCGAGCACCTCAGATGCCTCCGATGTCCCCAATCGAAGGCGAAGCACTCTGGTGATTCCTGTTCTACGAAGCTTATGGTTAACGTTTCCTTCCCGCCGACGCCGCCAAGTGCGGATTGATCCTCTGCAAGACGGAAGATGTCGACCCCGTCAAACACACGACACGGTTTTCGGCTTTTCTGGGTTGGTTTCCGGCACAAAACATGACATTGGAAATCATATTTCTGCTGACCCTCGGTCGCCGCCCCCAGTGAGTGCACCTGCATGTTGAAGCGTTTCTTCGCGTTTTACCGCCCCTATCGCGGCCTGTTCATTCTCGACTTCTCCTGCGCCGTATTGTCCGGCCTGCTCGAACTCGGTTTCCCGATCGCGGTGAAGCTGTTCGTCGACCAGCTTTTGCCGAGCCAGCAATGGACGCTGATCCTCCTGTCCTCGGCCGGCCTTCTGCTGGTCTATCTGCTCAACACCGGCCTGATGGCGACAGTTACCTATTGGGGTCACATGCTCGGCATCAACATCGAGACGGACATGCGGCGGATGGCCTTCGACCATCTGCAGAAGCTCTCCTTCTCGTTCTTCGACAACCAGAAGACCGGCCATTTGGTCGGACGCCTGACGAAGGACCTCGAGGAAATCGGCGAAGTCGCCCACCACGGGCCGGAGGACCTGTTCATAGCGATCATGACCTTCATCGGCGCTCTGTTGCTGATGCTGATGGTGCATTGGCAGCTGGCGCTGATCACGGCCGCCGTGGTGCCGATGACCGCCTGGGTCACCAGCCGCTATGGTGGGCGGATGACCCGAAACTTCCGCAGCCTCTATGGCCGTGTCGGCGACTTCAACGCCCGCATCGAGGAGAATGTCGGCGGCATGCGGGTGGTGCAGGCCTTCGCCAACGAAGCCCATGAGCGCAGCCTGTTCGAGACCGACAACCAGAACTATCGCCGCACCAAGCTCGAAGCCTATCGCATCATGGCCGCGAGCACGTCGCTCAGCTACATGAGCATGCGGCTGACGCAGCTGATCGTCATGATCACCGGCTGCTACTTCGTGCTAACGGGCGAACTGACGAATGGCGGCTTCGTCAGCTTCCTGCTGCTGGTCGGCGTGTTCTTCCGCCCGGTCGAGAAGATCAATTCGGTCATCGAGACCTACCCCAAGGGCATTGCCGGCTTCAAACGCTTCCTCGAACTCATGGAAACCGAACCCGATATCGAGGACCGGCCGGGTGCTGCCGACGTCTCCGGCCTCAAGGGCGACATCACCTATCGCGGCGTCTCGTTCGGCTATAGCGCCGAGAAGCCGATCATCCAGAACATCGACCTGACGATCCATGCCGGCGAGACGATCGCCTTCGTCGGCCCCTCGGGCGCCGGCAAGACGACGATCTGCTCGCTGCTGCCGCGCTTCTACGAGGTCAGCGAGGGTTCGATCACCGTCGACGGTATCGACATCCGTGACATCACGCTCTCGTCGCTGCGCGGCCAGATCGGCATCGTGCAGCAGGATGTCTTCCTCTTTGCCGGCAGCATCCGCGACAACATCGCCTATGGGCGGCTTGGCGCGAGTGAAGCGGACATCCTGGATGCCGCGCGGCGCGCCAAGCTCGACGGCATGATCCAGGCATTGCCGGACGGCATGGACACGGTAATCGGCGAGCGCGGCGTCAAGCTTTCCGGCGGGCAGAAGCAGAGGCTGGCGATTGCCCGCATGTTCCTGAAGAACCCGGCGATCCTCATCCTCGACGAGGCGACCTCAGCGCTCGACACCGAAACGGAAAGGGCGATCCAGCAGTCGCTGGCCGAACTTTCCAAGGGCAGGACGACGCTGATCATCGCGCATCGGCTGGCAACGATCCGCGATGCGGACCGCATCGTCGTCGTCGACGGCAGCGGCATTCGCGAACAGGGGCCGCATGAAACGCTGCTCGCCGCCAAGGGCGCCTATAGCCGCCTCTATCACGCCCAGGCAGGCGCCGGCTGACAAAGCCGCGGAGCTGCAGGCATTGCATGCGGAAGGCGGGGGCGATACGAACGGAACACAACGTCCCCTACCCTCCGTCCCATAGACCTTCAGCGCCATGAACACTCCTGATCTTTCCGTCCTTGAACGTGCCCTCGCAGCCTTGCCGCAGCACTACCCCGGACCGGGCGGCGTCGCCGGTGTGGTCAGAAATGGCAAGGTCCTCTTTCGCCACGCCTGGGGCTATGCCGGCCTGACGGCCCGCACGCCGATGACGATGGCGACGCGGATACCGATCTGCTCGATCACCAAGCATCTGACCTGCGCCGTTCTGCTGGATAGGGTCGGCGATCCCGAGAAGCTCGATCGGGCGCTCGACGCCTATCTCCCCTTGCTCGAAGGCAAGCGCCCGACCGCTGCCCATCTCTGTCACAACCAGTCCGGACTTCGCGACTACTGGGCATTGACGGTGCTGCAGGGCGCCAGCCACGACGGCGTCTTCCGCCGCGAGGATGCACGCCCGCTGCTCTCCAAGGCGCGCTCGACACACTTCGAGCCCGGCACCCGCTATTCCTATTCCAATGGCAATTTCCGCATTCTCGCCGATCTCATCGAGGAGCATACCGGCCGCTCGATGGCGGAACTCTATCAGCGCTCCGTCTTTGGCCCCGCGGCCATGCAGACCGCCGCCCTGACACCGGATACGAGCCTGCCGCCGGACGGCGTCGTCGGTTACGAGGGCAACGAGACAACAGGCTATTTCGAGGCGCTGAACCGCATCTACTGGGCCGGTGACGCCGGTGTTTCCGCCTCGCTCGACGATATGCTTGCCTGGGAGTGTTTTATCGACGGGACGCGTGACGATGCGGACGGGCTCTACCGGCGCCTTTCTGCACCGCAGACCTATGCCGATGGCCGCCCGGCACCCTACGGCTTCGGCCTCGCACACGAGACGATCGGCGATGCCGTCATCAGCGGCCATGGCGGTGCGCTTCGCGGTTTTCGCTGCCGCAGGCTCTACGCGCCGGCCGAGCGCCTCTCTGTCGTGGTGATGTTCAATCACGAAGGCGATGCCCATGCGGCGGCGGTCGCGCTGATGAAGATCGCCCTCGGCCACGAGGATAACGAGACCACATCCGGAAGCTGGGACGCCAAGGGCACCGGCAACTATCTGGATGCCGAAACGGGCCTCGCCCTTGTCACCAGGCCCAGCGGATCGTCCCGCGTCGAACTGCAGTTTGCTACCTCTCCCGAGTCGCTTTCCGTCAGCGCCGACGGCAGCGCCCGTTCGGCCGCAGTGACCCTGACAGCGCAAGGCGCCTCGCTTCGCATGGAGCGGCCTCGCGAAAATCTGACGGTGAGCGCTGACCGCGTTTCCGGCACGGCACTTCCCGATATCGCCGGTCGCTATCACTCAGTTGAACTCGACGCCCATCTCGACATCGCTTCCACCAATGGTGTCTTCTACGGTGGCTTCGACGGTTCGCTCGGGACCGGCGCGATGCACGCCATGCGACCGCTGGCCGAAGACGTCTGGCTTCTTCGCTGCAAGCGCTCGATGGATGCACCGGCACCGGGAGACTGGACCGTGCTTGTCCGACGCGACCAGCAAGGCAACGTGGCCGGCCTCACCATCGGCTGCTGGCTCGCCCGACGGATCGACTACACGAAGATCGGCTGACGCCGCGGTCGAAGCGACCGGATATTTTAAGCAGGGGTACGGCCGCGGGCCGCACACGACCAGGAACCGGAAGATCACAGCGTGAAGCAGAAGCGACCGACAGCCGCTCGAGAAACCGGACGCCACGCCGGGGCCGATTCCGGCAAGCGCGTGACGGTTGCCCGCGCACTTTCCAAGCTCGGCTATTGTTCGCGCACGCAGGCCGAAAAGCTCGTGCTCGAAGGGCGCGTCAGCGTCGGCGGACGCAAGATCACGGACCTTTCACACTGGGTCGCCGTCGACAAGGATCGCATCACGGTCGACGGCAAGCCGGTGCTTGCCGAAGAGAAGATCTATCTGATGCTGAACAAACCGCGTGGACTGGTCACGACCCGCCACGACCCGGAAGGCCGGCCGACCGTGTTCGATTGCCTGAGGGATATAGACACCTCTTTCCTGTCCCCGGTCGGTCGCCTCGACAAGGCGAGCGAAGGACTTCTGCTCTTCACCAACGACACGGTACTCGCCCAGCGCCTGCTTGATCCTGAAACCCATCTCGGCAAGGTCTACCACGTGCAGGTCGCCGGGCAGATCGGTGACGACCAACTCAAGCAGATGGTTGCCGGCATCGAGGAAGGCGGCGAAACCTTGCACGCAGCGCGGGCCGTCCACCTCAGGGGCGGCGACAAGAACACGTGGATCGAAGTCGAGCTGGAAGAGGGGCGCAACCGCCAGATCCGCCGCATGCTCGATGCGCTCGGCTTCGAGGTGTTGCGCCTGCTGCGGGTTTCAATCGGGACGATCGCTCTTGGCGATTTGCCGAAGGGGACGAGCCGCAGCCTGGCCCCTGAGGAAATCGCCTATCTGAGGCGACGCACGGGTCTTTGACGGCAGACGACGGATCTCAGTTTCCAAAACGGGCCCTTGCCACACGCATTATCTCCCCAAAACGCGGCAGTGAACGCAGGCTGTCCAGATCGTTGTCGTTTTCCATCCATACCAACAATTCGGGGCTCATCTTCGGCGTGATACGCTCAAGCGCGTCCAGGGCCGCTTCGGCGTCACCACTGATCGCCCAGGCACAAACCAGATTTGCCTGCAGCTGGATATTGTCGGGCTCAAGCAGACTGGCGCGCGATGCCCATTCGTTGGCCCTCTCGCGATCGCCAAGGAGGGCGAGGATGCCGGCGCCATGCCCGATCGCACCGCTGTGATCCGGCTCAGCAGCGACGATGCGCTCGATCCGGGCCAAGGCACGGCGACAGGCCTCAAGTGCCGCCTGCGCGTCGCCCTTGCCCTGGTAACATTGGATAGCCATGGCGGCGGCGTTGTAGTCCGTGGGGGCCAGCGCCGCGGCCCGCTCAAAGTGGCGTATGGCGTCGTCATAGCGACGCTGCATGATGAAGGTTCGACCGGCAGCGAGATTGGTGGCGTAGTCGTCAGGCTCGAGCTGCAGGGCAATAGCACATTGCCCCTCCGCCTCCTCGAACTGTCCTCGATATAGAAATAGCAGCGCCTTTGCGGCATGGGCGCTGGCGAGACCGGAATCGAGTTCGAGGGCGCGGTCGATTTCCAGCTCGCCTGTTTCCGCACCTCCGACGCTGCGCCGCAGCCGGTTGAGCGTTTCGCCAAGAAGGGCCCAAGCCCGTGCATTGCCGGGCTCCAGCTCGGTCACGCGACGGCAGAGCCGGATGATCAGCGGCAGATGTCGCTCGGACCCGGTGATGTTGTATTCACGCGCCAGGAGAAACAGCTTGTAGGCTTCCGGATCGGTCGGCGCTTTGCGCTCCAATGCCTGGCGCTCCGCAGGTAGGAGCTGAAGCCGGAGCGCCTCGACGACGGCACTTGCCAGGTCTGACTGCAGCCGCAACACGTCCTTGATCTCTCGGTCGAAGCGCTCGGCCCAGACGGTCGCCTCGTTTGCGCCATCGATCAACTGCGCCGCCAGTCGCATTCGGTCACCGGCCTTGCGCACGCTGCCTTCGAGGATGTAGGCGACGTTCAGTTGTTGTGCGACGACCCGCGCGCTCTGTGGTTTCATCCCGAAGGAGGTCGCCCGCGAGATGACCGAGAGCGACGAGAGTTTGCTGAGGTCGATGATGATGTCCTCGGTAACGCCGGCACTGAAATAGTCCTGCTCCGGATCGCCGCTCATATTGGTGAAGGGCAGGACACAGATGCCGATCCGTTCGCGCTTGCCACCGGTCTCTGGCGGCCCGCCAGGGTGGATGGCGAAGGCGCGGACGGCGCGCTCGATGTTCTTGAGCGACATCGGCCCGAGGTCTTCCAGGGCAAGGCTCAGCTTTCCGGCGACGTGCTCGCGGACAGCTTCGGAGAGGATGATCCCACCGGGCTCGGCGAGAGCTTGCAGCCGTGCGGCGATGTTGACCCCTTCCCCATAGAGATCACCATCTTCGGCGATCACATCACCCAGGTTGAGCCCCATGCGAAAGCGGAGTGAAGGGTCGGTTGCCGCGGCCACGCTCTGAAGCGCCATTGCGCATAGGGTCGCATCGACCGCACTCGCAAACTCGATCAGGGCGCCGTCACCCATCAGCTTGACGATCCGGCCATGGTGCCGCACCAGCGTCGGATCGAATGCCGCAAAGGCCCCCTTGACGCGGGCAAGCGTACCGGCCTCGTCGCGTCCCATCAGCTTGCTATAGCCGGCGATATCGATACAGAGAACAGCGGCCAGTTTGCGCATCCAACCATTCCCATGGGCGAGCGCTCACCGTGAAGCTTTAGCCTCCCCGAGGTCAGTCCAACACACCCAGGCATAAGAAACAAGCGAAGACACCTGATCGCCCCTGAACTCAAGGGCGCGGTACCACGCCGCCCTTGATGGGTGGAAATCCACCCACACGATTGGCCGCATGTTTCCAAATCCACCCAAATCAGCGCCCGCGCCCGACAAATACGCGCCGTCACCCCGCTAAGCCGTTGTCTGCTCTACGATTGCGTTTGCAAATGGGGGTACCCAGAACCGGCGCGGGAGGAAACCTTGCCGGCTGGCCGATATTTCATCCGGGAGGAAGAGATGAAAACCTTGAATGCCCTGCTCGGCGCTGTTGCCGCCCTGTCGCTTTTCGCCGTTTCCGCCAATGCACAAACCTATCCCGAACGCTCGATCACCATGGTCGTGCCGTTCTCGGCCGGTGGCCCTACGGATACCGTCGCGCGTCTTGTGGCTGAATCCATGTCCAAGGATCTCGGTCAGCAGATCATCGTCGAGAACGTCGGCGGCGCCGGCGGGACGCTTGGCGCCGGCCGCGTCGCCCAGGCCGATCCGGATGGCTACACCGTGCTTCTGCATCATATCGGCATGGCGACCAGCGCCACGCTCTACCGCAAGCTCGCCTATGATACGCTGAACTCCTTCGAATATGTCGGCCTCGTTACCGAAGTGCCGATGACCATCGTCGCCCGCAAGGATCTGGAGCCCGCCGACCTCAAGGGTCTCGTCGAGTACGTCAAAGCGAACAAGGACACCGTCACCGTCGCCAATGCCGGTATCGGCGCCGCCTCGCATCTCTGCGGCATGATGTTCATGAGCGCCATCGAGACACCGCTGACGACCGTGCCTTATAAGGGCACCGGCCCGGCCATGACCGATCTTCTCGGCGGCCAGGTCGACATCATGTGCGACCAGACCACCAACACCACGAAGCAGATCCAGGGCGGCACGATCAAGGCCTATGCGGTCACCTCACCGGAACGCCTCAAGGTCTTCCCCGATCTGCCGACGACCGCCGAAGGCGGCCTACCGAACCTTCAGGTCGGCATCTGGCACGGTATCTACGCCCCGAAGGGCACGCCCGCCGAAGTGACCGAACGCCTGTCGAAATCGCTGCAGGTCGCGCTCAAGGATCCGAACGTCGTCGCCCGCTTCGGCGAACTCGGCACCGAACCCTCCTCCGACGCCGATGCGACCCCGGCCGCGCTGAAGGCAAAGCTTGAGAGCGAAATCGCCCGCTGGAAGCCGGTGATCGAAGCAGCCGGCCAGTACGCCGACTGATCCATGGCTCGTCGCGCCGCGTCCCGGTTCACCCCGGAGCGCGGCGCCTCTGACATTGGGGAAGCTGCGACGGTGCCCGGAGAGGGGTCAAATGCCGTCAACCGCTGTTGACAGCTGTCAACGTGCGCCGCCCAATGCGCGAACCCGGCGTGACGCCGGCAAATGCCAATGCGGGAGGCGGTCAGGAAAGCCTCGGCCGGCTGCCCCGCCCAGAACATATGGGGACACGATGAAATCACTCTCCTTCGACACCACCAATGCGCTCTGCGGCGGGATATTGACAGCGGTCGGGCTGTTCTTCACCTGGCAGGCCTTCAATCTCGAGCTTGGCACCGCCTTTCGGATGGGCCCCGGCTACTTCCCGCTGGTGCTCGCGATCATCCTGACGCTGCTCGGCATCGTGATCCTCGTGCAGTCCACCCGCGTCCAAGGCGAGCCCATCGGCCCGATCGCGCTGCGCGGCATGGCCTTCATCCTGCCGGCACCCATCTTCTTCGGCCTGACAGTCCGTGGCCTCGGCTTCGTGCCGGCGCTGTTCTTCACCGCGCTGATCGCCTGCTTCGCATCGGGCCGGATGAAACCGCTCATGGCGCTGGCGCTTTCACTGGCGCTGACCGCCTTCTCGGTCGCGGTGTTCAGCTATGGCCTCGGCCTGCCCTTCCAGCGCTTCGGCCCCTGGGTCCAGTTTTAGGAGACGCGCGATGGAACTCTTCAGCAATCTTGCGCTCGGTTTCGCAACCGCGGCCTCCCCTGCCAATCTGCTCTTCTGCCTGATCGGCGTTTTGCTCGGCACCTTGATCGGCGTGCTTCCGGGCATTGGCGCCACGGCGACCATCGCCATGCTGCTGCCGATCACCTTCCAGCTCGAACCGGTCTCGTCGCTGATCATGCTCGCCGGCATCTACTACGGCGCCCAATATGGCGGCTCTACCACCGCCATCCTGATCAACATGCCAGGCGAATCCTCCTCGGCGGTTACCGCGATCGACGGCTACCAGATGGCCCGCAAAGGCCGTGCTGGTGCGGCACTCGCCATTGCAGCGCTCGGCTCATTCTTCGCCGGCACCGTCTCGACGTTCCTCGTCGCAGTCTTCGCGCCGCCGTTGACCGAGATCGCTCTGAAATTCGGCGCGGCCGAATATTTCTCGCTGATGATCGTCGGCCTCGTCTCATCCATCGCGCTCGCCCATGGATCGATCACCAAGGCTCTGGCCATGGTGGCGCTGGGCCTGCTGCTTGGGTTGGTCGGCACCGACATCTATTCCGGCACGCCGCGTTTCACGCTCGGCATCCGGGAGTATGCTGACGGGCTGAACTTCGTCGCGCTCGCCGTCGGTGTCTTCGGCATCGCCGAAATCCTGCGCAACCTCGAAAGCGAACGCACCCGCGAAGTGCTTATGGCCAAGGTCACGGACCTGATGCCGACGCGGGATGACTTCAAGCGCATGTTCGGACCGGTCGTGCGCGGCACCATCATCGGCTCGGCGCTCGGCATTCTGCCCGGCGGCGGCGCGATCCTTGCTGCTTTCGCCTCCTATACGGTGGAAAAGCGCGTCTCGGACCGTCCTGAAGAGTTCGGCCATGGCGCCATCGCCGGCGTCGCCGGTCCGGAAAGCGCCAACAATGCCGGTGCGCAGACCTCGTTCATCCCGCTGCTCACCCTTGGCATTCCGGCCAACCCGGTCATGGCACTGATGATCGGAGCGATGATCATCCAGGGGATCGTGCCCGGTCCGAACGTGGCGTCCGAGCAACCCGCGCTCTTCTGGGGCATCATCGCCTCGATGTGGATCGGCAACCTGATGCTGGTGGTTCTCAACCTGCCGTTGATCGGGCTCTGGGTGAAACTGCTCAAGATCCCCTATTACGTGCTGTTCCCGATCATCATGGCGTTCTGCTCGATCGGCGTCTACAGCGTCAACTCGAACGTCTATGACCTCTATGCCGTCGCCTTCTTCGGCCTCGTCGGTTACCTGCTGTTGAAGCTGCGCTGCGAACCGGCGCCGCTGCTGCTCGGCTTCGTGCTCGGGCCGCTGCTTGAGGAGAACCTTCGCCGCGCCATGATCCTGTCGCGCGGCGATGCGACGACCTTCGTCACCCGACCGATCAGCGCGATCCTGCTTCTGATCGCGGCATTGGTGCTCATCGTCGTATTCCTTCCGAGCGTGAAGGCCAAGCGGCAGCAGGTCTTTGTCGAGGAGGATTGATCACTGCCAGCCATTTTCTCGACAATAGTTATATAAATCAATATCTTAAGACGCCGCGCCTCCAACCGGACGCGCGGCGTTCCCTTGACTGCGGCATTCTGCCCCTGCGCGGTTTGCCACATTGAGCTTTGTCAAGCCGCTCGCCTATCTCTCACTCATCGAAGAAAGAGACGAGGACGAAGCCGAGCAATGACACGCCGCACGAAATCAAGATGGGACAAGACCCTGCGCACCCTGTGCGCCGTGGCTCTTTTCCTGCTGGGTTTCGCCCATCTCGGCCTTGCCTTCGCCGCCCCAATCTCGCCAGCCGATTACGCGCTCTACGCGCTTCCCGACGGATCACTGCCGGATTTCTGTCAAACCGGCATTGACGCCGACGGGAAGGAAAAGCCGGCGCAGAAACATGTCTGCAGTGCCTGCCGGTTCTTCTGGGCGCTGCTAACGCCGCCGGATGACACCGTCGGCGAGCGCTTGCAAGGTAGCCTTGCGCCCACGGCTGCGGTGACCGCCGTACAGCCGCCAACACAGGTTCATTCGCCGAACTCCAGTCCGCGCGGACCGCCCCAAACCATCATCTGGCTTTGAAACCGCGTTGACAGCTGTCAACGCCCTCCTTCGATGTCGGATGGCAGCGAGGCGTCGTGCCTCCTTGTATCCGCAATGCGGACATATCCCATGCCCGAAACCCAATCCACAGTCGCGCCCTCCGCGGCCCCTCCCCTTGCGTCCTTGGGCAGACCGCCGCGTCTTCCCGCCCGCAGCCGTGTGGTCGGTGAAAACTTCACACTGCTTTTTGAAGGTGGCCGCAACCGCTCGCTCTTTCGCGTGCTCGACGGTTGTATCGTCCTCTCTCAACTGCTTGACGACGGCCGCAGGCAAATCACCGATGTGCTCGGTCCCGGCCGTCTTTTCGGTTTCACAATCGATGGACGCAACATCGCCACGGCGGAAACCTTGAGCATCGCGCGTATCGAATCCCTGGGCGATGCCGAACTTCACGCAACCAATCCGGCTGTTGCCAGCGAGTTGAAGACGACGCTGCATCGGCTGCAGACGCATGCCACCCTGCTTGGTCGCAAAACCGCGAGCGAGAAGGTGGCAAGTGCCTTGGTCGAACTGTCGCGTCTGTTCAATCGCAGCGGCGTCCCTGCCCGACTGAGCTTCCACCTGCATCTCACCCGGGCAGATCTTGCCGACTGGCTCGGCCTTACCGTCGAGACCGTCAGCCGCTGTCTCAATCGCTTCAAGCGCGAAGGCCTGATCGATTTCAACCATCCGAAGACCATGCGCGTGCTCGATCCCGAACGCCTCGAAGCCGCAGCGGGCCTCACCCGCAAGCGGGCGGCCCGCAGCGCGCATCCCCAGAACTGAAGATCTCCGAACAGTCCATCCCCACCCGGACTGCCTCAGAAAAGGAAGAACAATGATTGCCAGACTTGTCTACAACGTGCCGGTGTTCGGCTGGATGCTGAGGGAAGCCGTGCAGGGATCGCAGACGGCAAAAGTCCTGTTTGTGATCAACTGCGCATTGATCTGGCTGCTCGCGATCGTCGCCTTCGGCTACCCGGCGATCATCATCCCGGCGTTGGTTCTTGTGCCAGTCGTTTTCGTGCTCCTGATCCTGATCACCATGGGCTAATGGCTAAAGCCTGTCGCGCAGAAGTGCGCGGCGGTTTACGACAACGACATGCGAAATACCAAAAGCTTAAAGCGCAAGGAGCTAATCTGAACGATCGCGACGCGCTCTAGGTCCTCCCTTGGGCGCCCAGCGCATGGGCTAAAGCACACCCCAGCCGCGGTAGCGTCCGCGGCCGGTCATTTCGCGGATGCCAAGTTCCCGCACGAGGTTCAACGCACCACGCGGCGTCACGCCGACATGCTGCGCGACGAGCGTGGCTGAAACGATCGGTCGCGACAGCACCAACTCGATCAGCGCCGGCAGGCTGCTGTTGGAGCGCCGATCGCGGATGCGCATCTCCATCTGGGTCTTGGCCAGCGATAGGCGGTCGAGTTCCTTGAGACCCAGATCCGCGGTCACCGTCATCGCTTCCAAGAAAGCGCTCCATCGTGTCACTGGATCTTGCGAGCGCCGTCGTTCGTGACGGACGACCTTTTGTCCGGCGTTGAAGGAGAGGAGATGCGAGGTAACCTTGCCGCGTGATCTCAGATAGGCGCCAACGAGCAGTGAACCCATCCAGTGTTGGCGGCGCAGCGGCTCGATCCGCTCCCAGGCATCGAAGAGTAGCGCGGCGCCAAGGCTGGCCGGCAACTGATCCGCTGTCGCGACCACCTGGCGCCATTCGTCGATACGTGCGTCTTCGTCCCATTCCTCGTCAAAGAGCAGGCCCAGCTGTCCCATGGGCTCCTGTGCGGTCACACGTGCCGCGCGCTCAGCGACTTCGAGCGTATCCTTGTCGTGCGCTTCCAGCAGTTGCTGTGACCGAGCGATCGCCGCATCGATGGCCGCGAACTCGGCAGCCATCGGATTGCCGTCCTCCTCGTCGTCCGCCTCAAGATGACGGTCATTGCCAGTGGCACTCGATTGCAGCTCCAGCCCGGCCTTCGCAGGCATACCGCCGGCATTCGCCGGTGCAAGCTGTTCGCCTCGAAGGGCGGCGAGACCCTGAGGCGAAAGCGCCCATGCGGGTTCGGCCAGCCAGATGCGCCGCCGCGCGCGTATTACCGAATGGGCAATCGTCAATTCATGCGTCGGGGCACGGGCATCCATATGGGCATCATGCAACACGAGATCCTCGACATGGACGAGTTCACCGGCAACCCATAGGGCAGCCGCAGCGTCGAAGAAGTGGCCACGCTCGCGGAAGCCGTCTTCGACCGCATGGCGGTTTGTTCGCTCGTCCAGTCGCGCCAAACCATCTTCTGCCGAAATCAGCAGTGGAAGCAGTGTCGGATGATAGGGATCGGGGATCTGGTATCGCATTTCAAACTAAGGGTGCCAGTGTCGAAATGGAACGTAACACGATATTCATTTCCGTCACAGATGCGCTGTATCGCAAGGCAATTTGAAAGAGCGCACCGGCGTTGCGCCGGTATGGCGTAGCCTCCGCGATGGACTTGCTCAATCGTTCGCCGATTGGTGCCTTGTACGACAAGGCCTCGAACTCTGGTGGCAATTACCGTCGGCTTGCATTGGGCTAAGCGCATCGACTGTTGACAGCTGTCAACGCGCCACGAAGCGATGAGCCGGAAACTCCATCTGGAGAAATCCGAGGAACACTTCAAATGGTTCTCTCGGGAATGACCAAACGATCATCCAGTTCTCCGGGGCAGGGCGGGGCCAGAGGTTCGCCGGGTTGGCTATCGCTTCCATGATCGTCTGCGCTGCCCGCTCCGGCGTTTCCGTGTTTGAAATCATCCGCCCGAGCTTATGCAGGTTGCGCTCGATCGCCTCGTACGTGCGCACGACAGCATGCCCCATCCGTTTGCGTCCGACACGGTTCGCTTCCCGATCAATGACACGATCGATTGGCGTCCAAAGCGTGAAGACAAAGACCGGCGTTTCACGAGGTAGCGCGCTGCAAAACAGATCGAACTTCTCGGCGTCGTCAAAGACATTATCGAAGCAGACCCTGATGGCACCCATGGCCAGACAGGCAGCGGCGAGTGCAGCGCCAGCCCGGTATGTCGAACCGAGTCCTAGGGAAGTTCGAACATCTTCCAGGGCGAAATGGCGCAAAGCGTCGCCGGCGATGTTGATCGTACCGGGATGGCTCCGCGCCAGAACCAGACTTACCGTAGTCTTGCCGCCGCCGCCTGGCCCGTTAGGCCAAGGCCCTCGGCTGATTCGTGCCCAACATCGTTGCCGGAAGTGGAGTGCGGGACCACGCGCTGAACGCAGCATACCGTCTTGAGAGCGGGCGGCTATATCGCTCTTTTATCCACGGAGATTGCTGGCTGAATTTCTGGCAGTCCTCGTTCCCGTCCGCTTCGAATTGCTCTTGCCTCAAGCCCAGCCCGCTCCGTTGACAGCTGTCAACATGAGGCGCGCACGCCGAAGCTCAATGTCCCGGCGCCCTTCGAGCCCCACTAACGTTCGAAACCTAACCAGTGGAGCCGTCTTCGCAGGCAGCTGTTTCCAACCGTAGACAGCCATCGGCAAAACCCGCGCTAGCGGATCATCCGGCCATTCCCAAAGCCGTCCGGGCGACGGAAGCAAAAGCCCCTTTTCTTTCCAAAAGGGACAAAAACAACAATGTTATCGAGGAGATGGCGGGAGACGCAAATTGAATCCTGAGCACTACAATATCCCAAAGATATCAACGAATCCCTGCGCCTCCAGTTTCCCGCATTCGGTTGCCTTATACAAGCTCGCATTGATCGGCGAGAGAAGTAACGGCTACATCAGAACATCCCACTCAGCTCCCATCAAATGGTCCGTCCTCCATTCATCCAACGACCGAAGCTTGGGCGCGTAGACGTGCCGATAACATTGCCGAGACAGCGAAGGATTGGCTCTTCGCTCGGCGCGTCAGGTCACGTAGATAGGCGCCGGCGGAATGAATGTGCTCAGCTCGCTCCAGAAGGCACGCCAGCACGGTCGCGGTCGTTTCTGGCCCGAGTGTGGCGCAGGCTTCGTTGTAGGCATCAGGGCTGATCCCAAGCATGTTTTTGACGACTGTGGCGGCTGTCAGGAGATCGCGCCAGTTGTCGATACGACCGGATGGGCCGTAGTCGCGGATTTGCGGGCAGGCCTTCAATACGAGTGGCAGCGGTGTAGCACGGATGAGGGGAGGGGTTACCGGGGGATGCGAGCGACGTTCCGGAAGCAGCGATGTTTCGATATTTGCAGGTGGATCACTCGCATCTTGGCCGACCGGCAGCACATCCGTCGACGCTTTGCGCGAAAATTCCACCCCAAGTCTTTCATCAGCCGGTTCAGATTCAGAAAGATAATCGGATTCTGAATTCTGTATGTGCCGCTCATTTTGGCGTTCATTGGCAGCCGTATTTTGTGTTTTCAGTAGATTTTCCAGACGATTAGTCAGTTCGTCCTGCAGCAGGGCAAGAACAGGGAGGAGGCGCTCGATTTCGGCGATGGAGGGCTTGCGCGAGAGGGACATAGAGACGGCCTGGCAGTGCGCTTCGGCCTCTTCAGCGTAGGCGATATCAGATGGGCGCAACAGATCGACCAGCTTTGCAACGTCACGGCGGCAGAGGCTCATGCGTTCGCGCATCATCTGAAGGTAACGCCGGTCAGCTTCCAGACGAGCAGCCTCAGCTTCGAACTCGGCCGCGCGAGAAAGCAACGGTGCAAGGTCGAACCCGAATGCCTGGCCAATCGCTCCCTTGCGGTCACGGCGAGCGTAACGCTTACCGTTGGGGCTATCGCGCCGGAGAATGAGGCCAGCCTCGACCAGGGTGGCGAGATGCCGCCGGAGCGTCGTCTCGGCCATGCCGTGTGTTCTCAGGGAAAGCTGAGCGTTGGAGGGAAACACGACGAGACCGTCGGCTGCCTCGAGTTCCGTCTTCGGGTAGAACGACAGCAATGCGTTCAAGACGGCAAGAGAGCGATCGGAAACGCCAAGGTTCGACTTGGCGGCGCAGACCGTTCGAAACAATTTCCATTTATCGACCTTGCCTTCGTCGACGGCCGAAGCGCTGGAAAGTTGGTGCGCCAACATCCCAAGCGACATCGCCCGCCGCCCGAAGGGCGTCGTGACAATCCCACAATCCACTTGTCTTCACCTTTTTCAAGGCAAAAGAAATTCGTTCGCCGAAACGACGTTGAAAACTCTTGACACCGATTCGCGGAAATGGGATTCTCTAGTTGCTACACGAGAGAAGGGTTTCCGCAGCGCTAGTCGTTCGGAAGCCTTTTTCTTTTGCTCTGTTTAGTCTCCTGTTTCCTCTTGGTATTCGAGGTACAGAGATTTGAGCCTCTGCCTCACGAAATCTGCAAAGCCCGGGGCCTTCTTCCTGCTGAAGGACAGCGTCGTTTCGCCATCCGTTTCACGGATCCGGACCGGGGTTGTATCGTCGGGCGCCATCCACGAGATGGCTCTGGCGCGCCCCTTGGAGGCGCTCAGGAAGGCACAAAGCGCATCAAAACGCTGATCGCTCCCGACCGTCTGAAATTGTTTGTCTTTGACAAAGACGTCTGCAGCTTCGCCCCTTCCGTCCTGAGCGAGCAGCTCGGCGAGCTCGAACCAACGACGCCGACCAATCGTCGGTGCTGGCCCAATCGCCTCGATCAGGGCGGTCGGTAGCCGACGAACGAGGGAAATCATCTTCGAAAGTGCCGCCTTGTCGACGCCAAGCGAGGACATGATGATCTCGCGGGAGAAGCCACGATCCTCAAGGCGCGTGGCGAAGAGTGATCGCTCGATGAAGGACAGATCCGTGCGAGTGTTGTTCTCCTGCCCCTGAGAGACGACCAACTGTTCGTCGCTGAGATCGCGGACAACCGCGCGGACCTTGCTGCCAAGCTCGCGTGCAGCTGCCAATCGGCGATGACCGTAGGCAACCTGGTAGCGCCCTTCGGCATCCGGATGCGGACGCACGAGGATCGGAACCTGTTGTCCGTGCTCGCGAATCTGTTCTGCAAGAGCGGATTGTGCATCTGCTCCGATCTCGAGACGATCGACGACGAAAGAGGCGTCGATGAGCGCAGGGTCGAGATCGACGATCGTCAGTCCTTCGGCAAGCTGGCGCTCCAATTCCTGGGCGCGCTCAACTTTCTGGGTGATGTTCGACAGGGACCGAGTAATGCCGCCGACGGCGCTTACTGGCCGCGTCCCGACACTCAGGCCGGCGATCGGCCGGGCTGTTGCCAGGCGTTCCAGAGCCGTTTCAGCGTCGTTTCCGGCCGTGTCGTCCGTAATTCCAATCAGATTCTTACGGGCCATGGATTACTTCCTCCCCCAAACCTGACGGATCAGTTCTTCGATCTCGCCATTGACCTGGTTCAGCGAATCCATGGCGCGGTCGTATGTGCCGCGGACGAATTGCGAGCGTTCGACTTCGTAGAGTGTCTGCTTCGTCACGCCGGCATCGGAGATAGCCGTCGACTTCACCATCGCGTTCTGCAGCATGCGGTTGCCGAAAATGGCGCGCATAAAGCCGGTCATCTGGCTCTGCGGACCGTCATTCGGCTCGAAACGCGTGCCGAGATAGCGCATCCAGTCGTAACTTGTGCGACCGCCGGCCTTCTCGACGACACTCATCAGCTCACTCGTCATCGACAGGAACTGCGACATCGACATGACGTCGAGCATCTGCGGATGCACGGTGATGAGAACGGACGTCGCGGCACAGAGCGCCGACATGGTCAGGAAGCCGAGTTGCGGCGGGCAGTCGATGACGACGATATCGTAGAAACTCTCGATTTCCGCCAATACGTCGCCGATGCGCGCGAAGAAGAGGGTTTCGGCAGCGCCGCCTACCATCATTGCCTTCGGCGTCTCATGCTCGAACTCCATGAGCTCGAGATTGCCGGGAATGAGGTGAAGGTTGGCCGTATAGGTCGAACGGACGATGTCCGCGATCGGTCGCGGCTCGTCGTAGCGGATCGCGCCGTAAAGCGTTTCGCCCTCACCAACGTCCAATTCCGGCTGGTGGCCGAAGAGGGCGGAAAGCGAAGCCTGCGGATCAAGGTCGATCGCGAGCGTCCGGTAGCCGCGGAGGGCCAGATATTGGGCAAGGTGGGCAGATGTCGTCGTCTTCGCCGATCCACCCTTAAAATTCATGACCGATATGACTTGAAGCTTCTCGTCGCCCCGGCGATGCGGGACGTATTTCCCGGATTTTCCGCCTTCGTCGAGAACGCGGCGGATGCGCTCGATGTCCTCAATGGCGTACATGCGCCGACCGTTTGACAAGGGCGCCGGGCCGTGGCCCTCTGAGGCCACCTGTCTCAGATAGCCTTCGCCGATTCCAATGAAGGCGGCGGCTTCGGCAGGGCTGAAGAGGCGCATTGCCTTTTGGGCTTGCGGAGGGAAGATCTTCTTTTGATGCTGCTGCAGCTGATGCGCCAGTTCCAAAGCATCGGCAGCCAGAAGCGTCGGCAGATGCTCCTGTTCGTCGTGACCTTGAATTTTCTGTTGCAACATTGGGTTCCCCGAAAACTGCGCAAAAATCGTCATATCGGAACAATATGCGCAGATGCACTATGCTCCGATTCGGTTCGGTTTTACAAATGCATAGCGATCTATACCCAGGGCCGTGATTTGGCGGCGAATGAACCCGGGATCGCTGCTGGTTGTCCGCGGACAACTGAGACTTCGTGGTGAAGTTGCCACGGCTTGGCGGCTGATTTCCCGGCCGAGAGGAGAAGCTCTAAAAGAGTATAGAATTTATAGACTATTGACAGATGAGCGGATTGTGTCACGATTGTGTCTATCAGAGACGTGACGCGAGAAGGTTCGCTATGTTCTATCTTGGTGGAATGACCCTCGGTTATCTGGCGCCGCCGCCACTGAAGGCGACACGGCAGCCACGCGTGGAGGTCGGATCAGCTCCGGTTGAAAAGGCGGACTGTGAAGAGTCCGACCGCAATCAGGAATGGACGCGTGCATTCCTGACGCCCTGGCATCTTCTCTATTGATCAGCGGGCGGCGGCGGGGCCTTCGCGGCTGCAGCTGTTGACACCTGTCAACATTCGTCTGTTCAGGCCTCCGCCGCCATGGGGAAAAGCGCGAAACAGCGAGAGAAGGGCTGTTTCACCGCCGGGAAATGATTAAGTTCGGTGTCATGGACACCAAGCAAGACCGAACCGTTTCGAACGATCAGCCCGACGATAATAGCCAAGGACAGCCCTTGTCGTTGCATCAGCGTATCCTCGGGGATGTGGAAGGACGCATCCTCTCCGGGGAGTGGCCGCCGGGTCACCGCATTCCATTCGAACACGAGCTGACCGAACAGTATGACTGCTCGCGGATGACCGTGAACAAGGCGTTGACCGAATTGGTCAAGCGCGGATTGATCGAGCGGCGCCGCAAGTCGGGCAGCTACGTCACCTTTCCGCAGGTGCAGTCGGCCGTCATGGAAATCCATGACGTCAAGCTCGAAGTCCAATCTCTGGGGCTCGACTATAGTTTTCAATTGGACGAGCGAAAGGTTCGCAAGGTGGAGAGCCGGGACGTCGAACGCCTGGATCTTCCGACATCGGCCAGGCTGCTGGATGTCACGTGCCGGCATTTTGCCGGTGGGCGTCCCTTTTGCTTCGAAGAACGCCTCATCAGCCTAGCAGCGGTGCCCGAGGCGGAGGCGGAATTGTTTGAGACCGCGGCACCCGGTTCGTGGCTGCTAGGCAAGGTGCCGTGGAGTACGGCCGAACACCGTATTCGCGCCGTTGCGGCGAACAAACTGGCGGCGCAGGCGCTCGATATTTCGACCGGCACCGCCTGCCTGGTCATCGAACGCCGCACCTGGAGCGGTCGTGCGCCGGTCACGCATGTGCGGCTGACCTATCCCGGCGATCGCCACGAACTCGTTGCTCAGTTCGCGCCGAGTCCGATCGGATAGCCGGCTAACTCTCCGCTACCGGCTGGCAACATGCCAGTTGTCCGCGGACAACTGGCTATTCTCCAACCACGCGCAAGACAGGGGCCGGGCCGTTACCGGAAAAGGCGAAGACCTCGATCGGCTCGCCAATGCCCCTGACGGGATAGGAGCCGAGATGCTCCATGCTGGATGCGCAACCGGCCAGTTCGACGAAGGCCCGCGACAGAAGCACCGGCCGCTTCGTTTCCTTGGTCAGACTCTCCAACCGCGAGGCGATGTTGACCGCGGGACCGATCACCGTAAAGTCCAGCCGACGGCGCGAGCCGATATTGCCGTACATCACGTCGCCTACATGGACGCCGATCCCGTAGCCAAGGGGCTCACGGCCTTTTTCGAGGTTGTCCTTGTTGAGGAGAGCGATCGCCGCTTCCGCCTCACGGATCGCCTGCAGCAGGTTTTCGGCAGCATTCGCATTGCTGAGCGGGAAGATCGCCAGTAGCCCATCACCCATGAACTTGAGGATCTCGCCGCCGTATCGCTCGATCGGCTCCGACATGGCGTCGAAATAGCCGTTGAGCAGATCGATCACGTCGTCGCGCGGCCACAGGTCGGAGAGTTTCGTGAAGTCGCGCAGGTCGCAGATCAAAATGGCGGCACCAACGGTAACGCCACTGCCGCGCGTCGTGGCGCCGGCGAGGATCTGTTCACTGGCATGCGGGCCGACATAGGTTTCGAGCAACGTGCGCACGAACCGGTTTTTCAGCCGGATTTCGCTGACGAGGGCCAAGGCGGGTAGAAGATCCGAGAGAAGGCCGACGTGCTCGTCCTCGAAGCCGCCCTCTCGGTCGGTGGTGAAGGTCACGACATGGCGTTTGCCCAGCGTGTGTTCGAGCGGCCACGCAATGTACTCGGTCAGGCCCTCGGCCTTCAGGTCGGCATAAAGCGAGTTTTGAGACTGCTCTTCCGTCAGGGCTTCCAGGTTCGTGCGAACCTCGGTGCCGCCGTTGTTGATCACATAGAGCGGGCTATTGAGGTAGAGCGCGGTGTTTTGGGTCCCATAGTCATAGAGATCGATTTCGGCCTCGGCCAAGCCCTTGCGCCACAGAATGCGAGCACCCAGCCACTGCGGATGGTTGATCCGAAAATGCAACGTTGCGCGTGCAACCGGGACGCCGACCGCCTGTAGCCGTTCGCACATTTCCACGAGGATATTGTCGATGAACCGCTCGTTGCGGGTTTCGATGATCAGCCAGTCGAGCACGCTCCGGCGCCGGGCCGGCCAGCTTTCTCCTTCGATCGAAGGGGAGGGGGCCTGCGAAGACATCTGCATTTGCAATTCTCCATGCTGGTCGAACGCTCAGCCGTTCCTCCGGCGAACGTTCGCGATGTATCGCTGCAAATGTGGAGCATCGGCGGCGCCTTGATAAGGGGGAAGCCGAAAGCTTTTGAGAAAAGGCGGTGTTAAATCCGTTCACGCCGATTGATGCGCCAAGCGGCTCCCGTCGAGAAGCGGCAAGTGCAAGCGGACGCGGGCCCCCTGCCACGGGCCGGCAAGGATGTCGACACGGCCACCATGCAGACGGGCGATCTCCCGTGCCAGATTGAGCCCCAAACCGGCGCCGGTGGAACGTGGACGCAAGCAATAGAAAGGCTCGAATACGCGCTCGCGTTCCTCGACAGGAATTCCGGGGCCCTCGTCCTGGATTTCCAACCCGCCCGCGGCATTGACCTGCACGGTGATCGTGCCGGTGCCGCCGCCATGTTCGACGGCGTTGCGCAAGAGATTGGCGACAGCCTGCTCGATCTGGCGTGGCCGAGCGCTGACACGGGCCTCCGGCACCTCGGTTTCGAACGCCAGCTCGTAGCCTGCTTCGAACGCCAACGGCGCAAAGTCGGCGGCGGTGTTTCTCGCAAGGGCAACAAGATCGACCACTTCGAGTGCGCCACCGGCATGCCCGAGCACCTGCCGGTCGAGAAGCTGTTGGGCGAGGTGGGACAGACGCTCGATATCCAGCCTCTGGCGGGCACTTTCCGGGGCTTCCTGCAGAAGTTCGGCACGGGTTCTGAGGATCGCGATCGGGGTGCGCAATTCGTGCGCCGCGTCGGTGAGGAAACGGTTGCGCTGATCATATCCCTCGCCGAGCCGCGCCAGCGCCTTGTTGAAGGCTCGCACCAAGGGGGCGATCTCGGTCGGTACCTGTTCGGTTTCGAGCTGAACCGCGCGATTGTCGATATCGATGCGGCCGGCCTGGTCAGCGGTCGATATGAGGCTCGCCAAGGAACGCCGAACGACGGCCGGTGCCGTCACCAATGTGGTCACGCCCATGACCAGAACGATCGGCAGCAGGAAGCAGAGGATGAGCAGCGCGATCATCGGTACGACCTCGGTCCAGGTCGTCGTGCCGTCGAGGTCGCGTGCCATGTCGACATTGACGCTGATCTGCACGTCCAGCGGGCCATCGTCGCGCCGCGAAGCAACGGTCGAGGTGATGATTTGAACGCGGCCGGCGTCTGTCTCGGCGTTGTGGAGGACCGCGTCCGGCAGCGTTCCGCCATCATCAGAGCAGCTTCGCACCTTCCACACGTCGGAGCAGGGCGCCACCGCTTTTGCCATAGGGAGGAGGAACGTTTCCCTGTCGGAGAACCTGACCGGCGTCGTCGCGGACGATGAACCAGAGATTGGGGTGGGCCTGGCGTAGCTCGCGCAGCTCTTCGGTCTCACGCACCATCAACGCGCCGCTCGCATCGCGCCCGACGGCGCGGTCGAGAACATCCACCGCCGCTTCATTGTCGACGAGGAGGCGCGGCTGGACGATGAACAATGCCACGAAAAGCAGGCCGATAAAGACAAACAGCGTTGCCGCCTGTAGCAGAATGAGGCGGCGCACGAGCACCCATTGCAGCGAGCGGGGCCGAGCTTTCGTCATGTCGTTGCGCGCAGGAGATAGCCGAGGTTGCGGATGGCCCGGATCTCGACGCCGGCTCCGACATCATCGAGCTTCCGGCGCAGGCGCGACAGATGCGAGTCGAGCGCATTGGACTCGATCTCGTCTTCCATGGCGTAGACCGATTCCTCCAATGTCGCCCTGAGCACGGTTCGGCCCGGTCGACGCATCAAGGCTTCGAGCGCAAGACGTTCTCTGCGCAGGAGATCGAGCGGCTTGTCGTCCACGGCCGCTTCGCGGTGATGGAAGTCGTAGATCAGGCGTCCGACCTTGGTCTGTTCGGCTTTCAATGAGACGGGGCGGCGGGCGAGTGCCCGCAGCCGGGCCATCAGTTCTTCGACGGCAAACGGCTTGGACAGATAGTCGTCGGCACCGGCATCGAGCCCGGCGACGCGGTCGTTGATCGACCCCAAAGCCGTCAGCATCAATACGGGCGCGCCGACACCGAGGCCGCGCAGCTTCGGAATGAGGTCCAGGCCCTCGCCATCCGGCACACGGCGATCGAGCACGACGACGTCATAGGGCCAGAGCTCGGCGACGGCTTCGGCATCGGCCAGCGTCGAGACGTGATCGACGATCACCTGACGCCGCTCCAGCGCCGCCTTCAGGGCCGAAGCCATCTCCGGCTCGTCTTCCAGCAGCAGGATGCGCATGCCAGTTCTCCCGATTGCAGGTCTTCCTGAGCAGGTTACTCAATGAAAACATACATAAATTCAAATACCTACAACGAATTCCATCCGCCTCGCCAGTGAGGTTGAAGCCATCACTCGCATTCCAGCTTCGGCTGGCGGAAATTGGTGATGTACCAGCGGCCCTGCTGCATGCGCGCGTAGAAGGTATAGAAGCATTCCTGCTCTTCGACGTAGCCCGGCGTCGAGTATTCCTCGTAGCGCATTCCTCGGCGCGTGTCCTTGATTTCACCACTCGATGTGCCGGAGACGACATTCGTCGAGATCTTGCGCCATTGATAGGCCCGTTCGTTCCAACTGAGATCAAGAATGTTCGTCGGCGGACCGTAGTCGATGATGACGGATTCGACCGGCTGGCCGATATAGGTTTTCATGGTGTCGGAAGCGCAGCCGGCGAGGAGCAGCGCGGTAGCGGCAAAACATGCGAGGGCGCGGCGCCCTTTGCTGAAGAACATGACGGATCCCGGTTTGTCCCGCATTGCCAGGCGTCCACCCGGACGCACAAAGCCTGCGGTCGTGCTTTGACCTGCCGCATGCCCGATTGTTATTTCGGGTCGAGGCGGCGACAACCCGCTGCTAAAGGGGCAAGATTACAGGGACATTGCGGGAGGGCGGCGTGTGGCCCGCAGACAAGCCAGCGTCAGATCGCGGAGATGTTTGACGCCTGCCGGAAAAGAGCCGTGAACTGGGTGGCTTCCTGACCGCGAGGCGGTGCAGCTCAGGCGGCCAGATTCGCTTCTTTCTTTGATGTGGCCGTATCGGCTGCGTAAACAAGGCCGGGCTCCACGATCCACTCGCCGGAGCGAAGCGACAACACGTCAAAGCCGCCACCCGCCAGCCGCGGAGCCACGCCGACGAAGCGATAGCAAAGGCCGCTGCCATCCCTTACCGCTTCCCGTATGGGCCTGCCGGCAAGGGAGCCGATCACGGCGCCCTCAAATGCGATATCCGCCAGAATAAAGTATTCCGTCGGCAATCGGCGGCTGGTCTTGGGGCTGGGCTTGAACCCGTTCGTGAATTTCATTGTCTTGCTCGTCGTGAGACGTTCCGGAACCGGGGAGGACCGGTGCCGAGGCGTCTATGCATTTCTCTCGTCGTTGCCACGCGGGGCGCGATGGGCGTCTACCCACCGCTGCAGTCAAGCTGCATATTGCAAAGATAACACGTACCGCATGCCGGCGATGTTCCCGGCGGCACGGCGCGTCTCAAGCCATCGAAAAGCGGCGCTAAGAAGGCGGAGCCATCGGGGTTCGCTGCGGCATTTGCGCCGCCTCCTGTTAGCTCGAACCAAGGTAGGAAATCGCTTGGGAAGTCAGGCGCGGGGCATAAAGAACCCATAAAGGCTGGAGCATAGTGGCGTTTTCAGGCAGCGCCTCCGCAGTACCGGCGGAAGGTCGCGTTTCGGATCGGCTGTGTCAAAAAAATCTTGCCAACACTGTTGTATCGTTTCATTCGGCCATATTCTCGACACCGAGATTGTCGACCTCTTCCCGCAGGCTGGGACCACCCGGCGCTCACCGAGCGCCCGCTTCCGCCTCCTTTATGGGGAGGCAGGGGCGGGCGTTTTGCGCCTTTCGAGAGATCATCCACTTGTCATACGACAAACCCTCCGGGCACGTCACGAAACGTATCGTGCTGCACTTTCCGGGCTTTGAGCCCTTGGACGCCATCAGGCACCAGGCGCGCTACAAGCGATCAGCGGTGAAGACCGCCAAGCTTCAGGACTTCGAGGTCGAGGTGGGACCGGTACAGACCGAAGGGCAAAGCCGCTACTTCGATGTCGACAGTCAAGGTGCCGACTGGCAAACGTCGAGCCGCGTCTATGTTTTCGATCACGACGAAATCGTCAAAAGCCTGAACGGCCGGTCGACGCTGCGCAGAATGGTTGCGGGATATTCGAGTGCCGCGCGCGTCGTCTGGGAAGGCGGCGCATTTTCCTACTTCCGACACGCCTGGCGCTTCGGCCTGTTCTTCATTTTTCCGTTCCTGCTCGTCGCGATCGGCATTGGCTTGAGCCTGCTGATCGGCACCGCGCCCTATTGGCTTGCGCTGGAGTCTTCGCTTCTGGTCCTGAGCGCGATCGTCGCCTACGTCGCCTTCTTCCGGCTCTTTCTTCCCTGGTCGGACCGGTGGCATACGCTGCACCTTTTTTCCGATTGGGAGCTGGCCGTCGCGGTCGCCAGCCTGGAAAAACCCTATTTCCAGCAGTGGGTTGAGGATAACCTGGCGTCCGTGCGGGCGGCACTCAGCGAGCCGGCCGACGAATACCTCATCAGCTCCCACAGCATGGGCTCAAGCATCGCCACTCAGGTGATCGGCACTTTGGTGGAAAGGGAGCCGAGCCTGTTTGCGGGAAAGCGGGTCGTCTTTGTCACGCTCGGCGGCGCGATCCTGCAATGCGCATTGCTTCGCTCGGCCGACGTCTTGCGGGCGCGCGTCGGCGCGATCGCCCGTGTGAAGGACATCTTCTGGTTCGATGTCCAATGCCTGACCGATGCGATCAATTTCTACAGATGCCAGGTGGTGGCACTCGCCGGGCACCACGATGCGCCCCAGCCGCCGATCGTCTTCATACGGCTAAAGCACATGCTTTCACCGGAACGCTATCGCAGGATCAAGCGCGATTTCCTTCGGGTTCACCGCCAATATGTGCTCGACGCCGACGTCCGCGCGCCCTTCGATTTTACGCTGATGACGGCCGGACCGCTCCCGGCCGCCTCATTTGCAAATCCGAACTGACGAAGGCGTCTCAGGATTTCAGCAGGGAGATCCCGCTTTCCCGATCGAAGAGGTGGAGACCTTCGGGCTCGACCGCGAAGGTGACAGCGTCGCCCGGTTTCGGGCAGGCGCTGGCCTTGACCAGCGCGCCGATTTCCTTGCCAGCAAAAAGGAAGGTCACCAACGCGTCATTGCCGTGAAACTCGACGAGATCGGCAATGCCTGACATGCGATTGGGGCTGGCCTCGGCGATTTTCAGATCCGCCGGCCGTATGCCGAGCACCAGCGGTTGGCCATGGCGCAGGGCGAACTTTCCATCCGAGATCGAGAAGTTACCGCCGGCACTGCGCAGCAGCCATCCGCCTTCGGTCTTCTCGGTGGCGACGTCGATGAAGTTCATGTTCGGCGTGCCGATGAAGCCGGCGACGAAGAGGGTGCGCGGGCGCTCGTAGATTTCGGCGGGTGTGCCGACCTGCTCGATCGCGCCGCCCTTCATCAGGACGATCCGGTCGGCAAGCGTCATCGCCTCCAGCTGGTCGTGGGTTACGTAGATCGTCGTGGTCTTCAGCTTCTGGTGCAGCCGTGCGATCTCAACGCGCATGTGGTTGCGAAGCTTGGCGTCGAGATTGGAAAGCGGTTCGTCGAAGAGGAAGACGCGCGGCGTTTTGATCATGGCGCGGGCGATGGCGACACGTTGCTGCTGGCCGCCCGACAATTCGGTCGGCTTGCGCGCAAGATAGGGATCGAGCCCCAGCGTCGCAGCCACAGCACGGATGCGCGTGTCGATCTCCGCCTTCGGCACCTTCATTCGCTTCAGTCCGAAGGCGATGTTGTCGTAGATCGTCATGTGCGGGTAGAGCGCGTAGTTCTGGAAAACCATGGCGACGCCGCGGTCGCGTGGCGGCAGGTCGTTGACCGTCCGCCCGCCGATCGACACGGTGCCGCCGGATATGTCTTCAAGACCGGCGATCATGCGCAGAAGTGTGGACTTGCCGCAGCCCGAAGGACCGAGAAACACGATGAACTCGTGATCGGCCACATCGAGGTTGAAATCCCTGATGACGTCGACGGCGCCATATTGCTTGTCGACGTTGGAGCAGACGATGTTCGCCATGGCTCAATCCTTCCCGCTGTCCATGAGGATCTGCAGCTTGATGTCGGTCGGCCGGGCTGATGCGGCTCGCTCGAAGGCTTTGATGCTGTCTTCGAACCGGAACGTGTCTGTGATCAGCGGCTTCAAGTCGACCTTGCCCGATGCGATCAGTTGCAGCGCACGGTCGAAGATATTGGCGTAGCGGAACACCGTTTCGATGCGGACCTCCTTCGAGATCGCGCCCGGCACGTCGAACTGGACGGCTTCGACCGGCAGACCGACCAGCACGATGGCGCCGCCCGGTCGAACGAGATCGAAGATCCCCGAAAAGGCTTTGGCACTGCCGCTTGCTTCGAACACGATGTCAGCGCCCCAGCCGCCGGTCTCGGTGGCGATGACGTCGGCAAAGGCGCGATCAGCGATGTTGACCGGGATGATGCCCGGATATTGGGCGGCGATCGCCAGCTTCTCGGCGCTGAAATCGGAGATGAAGACGCGGCTGCAGCCACCGGCAAGGGCTGCAAGCGCCACCATGATGCCGATCGGACCGCAGCCGATGACAGCGGCGATATCGCCGGGCGCGATGCGGGCGCGGGCTGCCGCCTGCATGCCGATGGCGAAAGGTTCGACCATCGCACCTTCGGCAAAGGAGACGTTATCCGGCAGCTTGTAGGTGAAGGCTGCGGGATGGACGACGAAGGGGGCGAGCACGCCGTGCACCGGCGGCGTCGCCCAGAAACGCACCTTGGGGTCGACATTGTAGATGCCGAGCTTTGAGGCGCGAGAGCTGAGATCGGGAACACCCGGCTCCATGCAGACGCGGTCGCCGACTTGAAGCCCTTCGACATTGCTGCCGACCGCGATGACGGTGCCGGCCGCCTCGTGGCCGAGCACCATCGGTTCGCGCACGACATAGGGGCCGATGGCGCCGTGGGTGTAATAGTGCACATCGCTGCCGCAGACGCCGACCGTGTGGATGGCGATCTTGACGTCATCCGGGCCGAGTTCCAGCGGGAGATCGATCTCCCTGAGCGCGAGCTTGCCTTTTTGCTCGAGGACCAACGCTTGCATGAAGGATTTCCTTGTTTTTACTGTGTCTTGCGCTTGAAGGCGCTGTTGAGCATGCCGCTTAGGACCCCGATGAAGAGCAGCGGTGGAATGGAGAGCAGCACGACGGAGGCGTTGAGGATGCCCCAGGGCACGTCACGGCCGAGCTGGGTCAGTTCCGAGGCGACGATCGGCAGCGTCTTGGCGTCCGACGTCGTCAGCATCAGTGCGATCAGGAACTCGTTCCAGACGAGCACGAAGGCAAAGGCGACGGCGCCAATTAGCGAGCGGAGTGCGATCGGCAGCGCAATCAGGAAGAAGATCGCATAGGGACCGTAGCCATCGACGCGGGCCGCTTCCTCGACTTCCTTCGGCACCCGGGCAAAGGCCGGGACGCTGAGCCAGATAATGGTCGCGAGCGTCAGCAGCGAATAGGTGACGATCATCGACAGACGCGTGTCGTAAAGCCCGAAGTCGAGCCAGATGACCATCAGCGGAATGGCGATCGCCACCGGCGGCAGGAAACGCAGGGACAGCACGAAGAACTGGATGTCGCGGGACCAGCGGTTTGGATAACGCGCGATCGCATAGGCAGCGGGTAGGCCGAGCGCGGCACCGATCAGAACCGCAGCGCCCGATATCAGCAGCGAGTTGACGAGGCCGGCAAAGACGCTTTCACGGCCGAGCACATAGGCGAAGTTGTCGAGTGTCGGCTCGAAGATGAAGAGCGGCGTCGGCGTGACGATGTCGACGCGGTTCTTGAAGGCGTTGAGCGCCGTCCAGAACATCGGAAAGACGGCGGAGAAGGCGGCAAGGCCGAGGATCAGCCGACCGATGAGGCGGCCAAGGGTATGTGCGGTCATCACTGGACCCTCTTCCAGATGAAGGTGAAGGCGATCGAGGTGGCGATCATCATCAGCACGGCCATGCTCGAGGCATAGGAAATGCGGCCGGACTCGATGAAGCCTTGCGAAAAGGCGTACATGTCGAGTGTCTCAGTCGCGATGCCGGGGCCGCCGCGGGTCATGACGTAGATCAGGTCGAAGGCGCGCAGCGACTCGATCATCTTGACGAAGGTGAGCGAGATCAGTGGCGCCTTCAGCATCGGCAGGGCGATGAAGGCGTAGATCTCCCAGGTGCGGGCGTGGTCGAGCCTTGCCGCCTCGAACGGCTGTGGCGGCAGCGTCTCCAGCAACTTCAGCACGATGACGGCGAAGAACAGGCCCCATTGCCAGACGTCGACGAGCGCGACGGTCGCAAGTGCGGTTGCGGGATTGGAGAGCAGGTCGAGCGGCTGGCCTGTGATCGCCTTGTAGGGATAGGTTGCTATACCATAGAGCGGATGAAAGGCGAACTTCCAGACGAAGGCGGCCGAAACGCGCGGCAGGATCACCGGCACAAGAAACAAGAGCGCCAGCAGATTGCGTGTGCGCGGCGAGACGCATTCGAACAGAAGGATGCCGAGGCCGACGGCGATCAATAGCGTCATTCCGACGGTCACCGCTTCCCAGGTCAGGGAGACGCCGATGGCGTTGATGAAACGGCGATCCGAGAGCAGGTCGATATAGTTGGCGAAGCCAATGAGGCTGCCGTCGGGGCGGCTAAGCTCGCGGTTCTGGAAGGAGATGTAGATCGCATAGGCCGTCGGCACGAGGGCGAGAACGGCGAGGATCCCCATGGCCGGGGTGAGGAACACCGCCGGCAGACTGTTTTTCTGCTTCATGTCATGACGTCCTACGGCTTGTCGCGCCGATGGTGCAGCGGTCCACCGGCGCGGCTTTTTGCCTGCCGATGGACCCTGGGAGGAACGGTGTTACTGGCTGCGGGCAACCAGGTCCTTGGCAAAGCCGTCGAGCTCGTCGAGGCCTTCCTTGATGTCGCTGCGCGTTCCGGTGATCAGCTCTTCCAGGATGATGCCCCAACGGTCGCCGAGATCAGGCCATTGCGGGCTCTGCCAGAAATTGACGGCAGTGACCTTGCCGGTGTCGGCGAGCGCCTGGCCGAGATCGGGGCCGTAGAGCTCGGCGAATTTCGGGCTGGTCATGATGCTGGTGCGGTTGAGCTCGCTGAACTGATTGGCCTCGAGCCGCCGCGCCTCGTTTTCCTTGGAGGTCGCCCACGCGATGAACAGACCGGCGCATGTCTTGGAGGCCTCGTCCTTGTTGGCCTTAGTGCCGATCGCCAGACCGTGGCCGTAGCCGCCGCCCGTCAGCGGTGCCGGAGGCGGCAGGTAGCCGACCTTGCCCGCCACCTTCGAGGATTTCGGATCGATCGCCATGCCGACGAGCGGGGTGGATTCGATGAGCATCGCCACCTGGCCGGAGGTGAAGGCGCCGACTGCCTCGTCCCAGCCGCCGGTCTGGCTGCCCGGTGCCGAGTACTTGAACAGTTCGAGATAGGTCTCGGTCGCCTTGACTGCCTGTTCGTCGTCGAAGACCGGCGTCTTGCCGTCGAACCAGTTGCCGCCGAACCCCTTGAAGAATGGCATCCAGCGCCAGACATTGGCGCCCGAGCCGCGCTGGCCGCGCAGTGCCGTGCCATAGATGCCCTGGTCCGGTTGATTGAGCTTCTTCACCGCGGCGATGTATTCGTCGAGCGTCTTCGGCGGCGCGATGCCGGCCGCTTCGAGCAGGTCCTTGCGGTAGACCATGAGGTCGCCGCCGCCGGTGATCGGCGCAAACCAGACCTTGCCGTCATAGGTCGCGACCTTCTGCCGGCCGGGATCGAAATCGGCATAGTCGTAGTCCGCAGGATAGTAGTCCATCAGCGGTGCGACCCAGCCGGCGGACGCAAAGAGCGCAACATTGGCCTCGTCGATGTAGTAGACGTTGTACTTGCCGATGGTCGAGGCGTCGGCCTTTGTCTTGGCGCGCCGGTCGTTTTCGTTGAGATAGTCGATTTCGAAGGATGCGCCGCCGGAGAGCTTCTCGAATTCGGACTTGTAGTCCTCGAGCAGCGTCAGGCCGTCGCGCGGCTGGGCGAGCACCTTGATCGTGCCCGAGCATTCGGCGGCGACCGCGACATTCGTCAGGCCGGTGGAAAGTAGGCATGCGAAGGCGATGCTCGAAACGAGCGTCTTGGTTTTTTTCATGTGAAGGACCTCCCCAAGGTCTTTGCGATACGCGCCGGAAACTCCTCAGTTCCAACGCACTCTTCCGGGTAGCGAACCGTTTCGCTGCCCACGATGATAGGCGCAATGATCCACCGAGCTAGCGCGCTCGATGCGGCCAATCTGTACTTTCTTGCGAGATTCTACCCATGATAAGCTATTTGCAGCGCAGCAAACGCAAGGATTCATCGTCTACATTCGGGAGCTGGCCCTAAAGGCGTGCGGGACGGCGCTGTCCCGTCAGCCGCCGATAAGCTGACGGCGTCATCTTGTGCTGCCGCAGGAAGGTGCGGTTGAAGTTGGAGATGTTGAGGTAGCCGACTTCGAAGCAGATGTCGGTGATCGGCATGTCGGTTTCGGCCAAAAGCTTGCACGCCTGCCAGATGCGCAGCTTGTTGACGTGATCGGTGAAGGTGTTGCCGGTGTTCTTCTTGAAGAAGCGGGAAAAGGCCGTTTCGCTCATGCCGGCGCGCCTGGCGAGATCGGCCAGGTGGATATCGGTCGCAATGTTCTCGTAGATGAAGGCC
Source organism: Ensifer sp. 22460 (assembly GCF_052044935.1). NCBI lineage: Bacteria > Pseudomonadati > Pseudomonadota > Alphaproteobacteria > Hyphomicrobiales > Rhizobiaceae > Ensifer > Ensifer sp. 22460. The sequence continues at coordinate 50,884 of NZ_JBQENZ010000029.1, read as the reverse complement.
AGAGCGCCGCGGAGCACGTCGAGCGATTGCTGGTCGAGCTCCGGCGCGAATTCCGGCGAGGAGAGCAGTTCGTATTCCTCGGTGCTGACGAGAAGATTGAGCAGCTGGATGAACAGTGAGAAGCGAGAGAACCCCTGAAGGTTGCCCATGCGCTCGATCAGTTCGGCGCCTTGTGCCCGGGTCTCTCCATGAAACACCAGGCCGCGTTCGGCGCGAGCAAAGAAGGCCTCCAGCTCAGCGAATTCAGGCAAGGCGTCGGTGATCTCGCGCATGCGATCCGGATGGAACTGGATGACGATATCGCGACCTTGGATGATTTCGTCGGGCTCGGTGACCGTCACCCAGTCATGCGGAAGATTGCTGCCGATGACGGTGACGTAGCCGGGGCCGAACTGGCCGATGTGATCGCCCACGAAGGCGAGGCCCGAGGCTTTCCGGATGAGATGGATCTCGATCTCCGGATGGAAATTCCAGACGTTGCGCTCCCAGGGGTAATCGTCGAGACGCCAGAGAAACGTCTCGTTGACGCCGGTCACGATGTGCTCGAAGGTCGGCGGGTTGGTCGCAAGCGAAGCGGGCTTGGCCGGCGCGCGCCGGGAGCTTCGCGCCGTACTCATTGCCCGGTCCTCGTTCGCCCGGTCCTTCTTGGAACAGTACCGATCGTTCGTCTCCCCTTGGAGAGGTCTTTCCTAGGCGCGCTCCGCCCAGATCTTCGCCAGTTCGACGAGCGTTTTCACGCTCCGCTCCATGTCCTGCCGGCTCACCCATTCGAGCGGCGAGTGGAAGGCGTGACCGCCGGCAAAAAGGTTGGCCGAAGGCAGGCCCATGAACGACAGCCGCGAGCCGTCCGTGCCGCCGCGGATGCTGCCGCGCACCGGCTGCATGCCGGCGCGCCGGATCGCCTCGACGGCGTTCTCGACGATTTCCGGATGGCGATCGAGCACGGCCTTCATGTTGCGATACTGTTCCTTGACCTCCAAGCTGTAGGTCGAACCGGGATAGGACGTCATGACGTCCCTGACGATCGCTTCGAGCATCGCCTCCTTCTTGGCCAGCCCAGCCTCGTCGAAATCGCGCACGATGAAGCCAAGCTGCGCCTTGTCCATCGAGCCGGTCACACCGGTCGGATGCACGAAGCCCTCACGGCCCTCGGTGCCTTCGGGAGACAAGTCTCGTGGCAGCCGGATAATGATGTTGCCGGCGATCTTGATGGCGTTCTCCATCTTGTCCTTCGCGAAACCGGGATGGATGGCAACGCCGTGGATGATAATCTCGACGCCATCGGCGGAAAAGGTCTCATCCTCGATATGCCCGGCTGTCTCACCGTCGACGGTATAGGCAATTTCGGCACCGAGCTTTTTAAGGTCGACCTTGTCGACGCCGCGGCCGATCTCCTCGTCGGTGGTGAACAGCAGCTTGATCGTGCCGTGCTTGATATCGGGGTTGTCGACGAGCATCTGCGCCGCCGTGACGATCTCGGCAAGGCCGGCCTTGTCGTCGGCGCCGAGCAGCGTCGTGCCGTCTGTCGTGACGATGTCGTTGCCGATCTGGTCGTTCAGAGCCGGATGATCGGCGACGCGGATGACCTGCTGCGGGTCGCCCTTTAGCCGGATGTCACCGCCCTGGTAATTGCTGAGGATCTGCGGTTTGACGTTGGTGCCGGTGAAGTCAGGGGCCGTGTCCATATGCGAGCACCAGCAGATGACCGGCACAGGCTTGTCCACATTCGAAGGAATGGTGGCGTAGACATAACCGTTTTCGTCGAGATGCGCGTCGGAAAGACCGATCGCGAGCAATTCCTCGACAAGCACGCGGCCGAGGTTCTTCTGCTTCTCCGTGGAAGGCTGGGTCTTCGACTTCGGGTCGGATTGAGTGTCGATGACGACATAACGGAGGAAGCGGTCGAGAACGGTATCGGTCATGAGCGGGATCCAATGCTGGTGGGCGTGGATTCGCTATACTCCCAGACCGGGACGAGGGCCAGACCGGGAGTAGGGAAAGTGCGTGGCCGCCCATCCTTGAGGACGGCCACGTCTGCTCGCCGGATATCAGCCTCTTGAAGCACGCGCATTAGCAGCGCTACATCAGTACGTCTTGCCGGCCTGTCCCTCGGGTGCTGCCTCGTTCTTGGTTCCTTTAAACTCCGCGGCCAGCTTGGATGTCGCAGCGACCAGCAGGCTGACGTCGTTACCGACCGCGACGAAGGTTGCGCCAAGTTCAAGGTAGCGGCGTGCGAGCGCCTGGTCGGAGGTGAGAATGCCGGCCGCTTTTCCGCGCGACTGGATGCGCAGCAGCGCCGCTTCGACTGCCTCTTGTACTTCCGGCGCGCCGGGCTTGCCGAGGAAACCCATATCGGCAGCAAGGTCGGCCGGGCCGATGAAGATACCGTCGACGCCATCGATCGTGGCGATCTCGTCGAGGGCGGCAAGGCCGGCGCGGCTTTCGATCTGCAGCAGCAGGCAGATCTCGTCATTGGCCGTCTGCAGGTAATCCGGGATGCGGTTGAAGGCGGACGCCCGCGCAAGGGCCGCGCCGACACCGCGCACACCGTGGGGCGGATAGCGCACGGCGCGCACCAGCGCGCGAGCCTGTTCGGCGCTTTCGACCATCGGTATCAGCAGCGTCTGTGCGCCGATATCGAGGATCTGCTTGATCATCCAGGTTTCGCCGATCGGCGGCCGGACGATGGCGTGGCTTGGCGAGGCTGCGAGCGCCTGAAGCTGTGCCGCCAGAAGCGGCACGTCGTTCGGGGCGTGCTCGGCATCGAGCAGCAGCCAGTCGAAGCCGGCGCCGCCACAGACCTCCGCGGTATAGGGATTGGCGAGCGCCAGCCAGAGCCCGATCTGCGTGCGTTTCTCGGCGAGAGCCTGTTTGAACGGATTGCGGGGAGCGGGCATGGTCGTTCCTATTCGAAGAAGCAGCTGACCGTGCCGGATGGTCCGAAATCGGCGACGATGGTATCGCCATGGCGGGCCTCGACCGGGCGGATGAAGGAGCCGGCAAGCACGATCTGGCCGGCCTCGAGCCGGTCCCCGTAAAGCGAGAGACGATTGGCGAGCCAGGCGATGCCGCGGGCCGGATGGTTGAGCACGCCAGCGCCGAGCCCCGTCTCCTCCACCTCGGCGTTGCGCGAGACGATTGCGCCCATCCAGCGCATGTCGACAGCGTCGGGCCGCATCTGCCGGCCGCCGAGCACGATGCCGGCATTGGCGGCGTTATCGGAGATGGTATCGACGATAGTGCGTGCCTTCTTGGTTTGCGGATCGACGCGCAGGATGCGGGTGTCGAGGATTTCGAGCGCCGGCGTCACGTAATCCGTCGCATTCAGCACGTCGAAAACCGTGACGTTGGGGCCGGTAAGCGGCGCCTTCATCACGAACGCGATCTCGGCCTCGATGCGCGGCTGGATGAAGCGGGTGCCGGGGATGCGCGCACCGTCCTCGAATAGCATGTCGTCGAACAGCACGCCGGAATCGGGAATGTCGATGTTGAGCGCATATTGCATCGCCTTCGAGGTGAGGCCGATCTTCCAGCCGATCACCCGGCGCCCTGCGGCAATCTTATGCTTCACCCAGGCGGCCTGCACCGCATAGGCGTCATCCATGGTCATCTCAGGGTGCTTGAGCGAGAGCAGGCCGGTCTGGACACGCTCTCGTTCGGCGCTGTCGAGCGCGGTAGCCGCTGCCTCGATGTCGGTCTTGTTGAGCATAGGTCAGGCCTCGTCTGCGATCGGGTTGATGAGCGTGCCGATGCCTTCGGCCTCGACCTCGACAATATCGCCGGGCTTCAGCCAGATCGGCGGGTCGAAGCGGGCGCCCGCGCCGGTCGGCGTGCCGGTGACGATGACATCACCGGGAATCAGCGTCGTGAAGGTCGAGACGTAGTTGATGATCTTGCGGAAGGAGAAGATCATCCGGCTGGTGCGGTCCTGCTGCCGCACCTCGCCGTTCACCCGCGTTTCGAGCTTGATATCGGCAAGCTGGGCTTCATCGGTGAAGGGCACCAGCCAGGGGCCGATCGAGCCGGTTCGGTCGAAGTTCTTGCCCTGCGTGACGTTGAACTTGGCGTGGCGCACCCAGTCGCGGATCGTGCCCTCATTGCAGAGCGAAAGAGCCGCGATGTGGTCGAGTGCTGACGCCTCCGAAATACGACGGCCGCCCTTGCCGATGACGATGACGATCTCGCCTTCATAATCGAGCTGCGGGCTTTCCGGCGGGCGGATCAGCGGCTGCCCGTGCCCGGTAAACGAGCGCGGGAAGCGGATGAACAGCGACGGGTTGGAGGGGGCCGCCTGGCCGTCTTTGTACTCTTCGTTGCGGTCGGGGAAGTTGACGCCGACGCAGATGATTTTTTCCGGCGCCGGCACCGGGATCTCAAAGCGGATGTCATCGAGCGAAATGTCTGCCGGCAGCCCGCCTGCCTCGTCGGCAAGGCGAACGAGCGCGCTTGCTTCGATCACCTCGCGCAACGTCGGCCAGGTCGACGCATATCGCTTGGAAAGATCGATCAAACCACTTCCGGAAACGAGGCCGTAGCCCCGTCTTTCGCCGGCTGAAAAGGTGACAAGTCGGGGGTGGGTCATAGGGCGGCTTTCGTTCCGTTCCGATGTTTGTTCAGCGCACCGGCGACTTCGGTGATGACCTGGTAGGCGGTGTCGGCATCCTTTTCCGTCATGTCGAACTGACCAGCCTGGAACCGGATCGCAACGTGGCCGTCGACACGGGTTTGCGTCAGGTAGATGCGGCCATCGTCATTGATCGCATTGACGAGAGCAATGTTGTGGGCGTCCGGATCTCCGGTAGTGCGATGGCGGAAAGAGAACAGCGACAGCATGGGTTGAGTGACGATCTCGAAGTCCCTGTGTTCGGCGAGCCGCTCCGCGAGCTGCTCGGACCAGCGCACGTGATTGCGGATCATCGTCTGCAGACCGGCGAGCCCGTGGAACCGCAAGAGGAACCAGAGTTTCAGCGCCCGGAAGCGCCGGCCAAGCGGGATCGTCCATTCCGAATAGTTGATGATGCCGTCGCGGCCATGGGTCTTCAGATATTCCGGCTGGATCGCCAGCGTCTTCACCAGATCATCGGGGCTGCGGATGAAATGCGCCGAGCAGTCGAACTGGGCGCCCAGCCATTTGTGCGGGTTGAAGACGATCGAATCCGCCGTCTCGACGCCGGCCCAGAGTTCGCGAAACTCTTCACAGATCATCGCGGCCCCGGCCCAGGCGGCGTCGACATGGACGTAAAGACCATGGGCATGCGCCACCCGCACCACCTCGGCGATGTCGTCGCAGGCGCCCGTACTCGTCCCGCCGGTGCAGGCGATCACGCCCGCCGGCAACAGGCCCGCCGCCTTGTCCCTGAGGATGGCTGCTTCCAGCGCGCTCACATCCATCGTGCGTCGCGACCCCTTGGCCGGGATGCGTACGAGATTTTCCTCGCCGATGCCCGACACCCAGATCGCCCGGTCGATCGACGTGTGAACCTGATCGGAGGAATAGATGCGAAGTTGCTTCTGGCCGGGGAGGCCTTTCTTGTTGCCCTGCCAGCCGAGCGCCTTCTCGCGCATGACAAGGACGGCCGAGAGCGTCGCCGAGGAGGCCGAATCCTGGATCACGCCGGAAAAGCCCTCCGGCAGGCCGATCGCCTGTCGCAGCCAGTCGAGCACTTTCGTTTCGAGCTCGGTCGCCGCCGGCGAGGTTTGCCAGAGCATGCACTGCGCCGCCATGGCGGTGACCAGATATTCGGCGACGACCGAGACCGGTGCGGCATTCGCCGGGAAATAGGCGAAGAAGCGCGGATGCTGCCAATGGGTCATGCCGGGCAGGATGATCTTCTCGAAGTCCTCGAAGATCGCTTGCATGTCCTCGCCCGTCTGCGGCGGCCGCGACGGTATCTGGGCGGCAATTGCACCCGGCGCCGTCTGGGCCCGCACCGGCCGGTCGCGCAACGATGCGCGATAGTCGGCACCCCATTGCGCTGCCTTCAGCGACCATTCGCCGAAACTCTTCTGATCCATCTGCTTCCTCCCGTCCTGCTCTCTTGGCCCTACCCGATCCCTGTTGCCAACTGTCAGGGCGCGATGATCGGTTGCGCCTTGAGGATCGAGTCCCGGATATCGGCTCCGGCAAAGACGCTGCCTTCCTCGAACCAGGATTTCGGCGCCGGCGCGCCCCAGAGCGTCTGGCGCTGCGGGTCCTTCAGGTCCCATTTGATCGGCTCGAGATCCGGGTCGACCGTCTGGTAGTCCGAGCAATAGATCTCGATGCGGTGGCCGTCCGGATCGCGCACATAGAGGAAGAAGGCATTGGAGATGCCGTGTCGGCCGGGGCCGCGCTCGATATTGGCGAGCCAGCCGGAGGTCGACATCAGGTCGAGCAGGTCGATGATGTTGAGCGGCGTCGGCACCCAGAAGGCGGTATGATGCAGGCGCGGTCCGCGGCCATTGGTAAAGGCGATGTCGTGCACGCCGCCCTTGCGATGGGTCCAGGCGGCCCAGAGCCGTCCAGTCTCCTCGTCGGCGGTGTATTCCGTCACCCGGAAGCCGATCTCGTTGTAGAAGGCGACGGCCTCGTCGACATCCGGCGAGAAGCAGTTGAAATGATCGATGCGCAACGGCTTCACGCCGCGATAAAGCGCATACTTCTGGTGGATCGGCGGCAGGCGGTCCATCTTCGAATAGAATTCGAGCGGGATGCCCTGGGGGTCGCGGGTGCGGAAGGTCCGCGACTGGTAGGGGCGTTCGATCCACTCGACAGGCAGGCCCTTGGCCCCAAAGAAATGCGCGGCCTTTTCGAGGTCCTCCTCGCCATAGACCTTGAACCCCAGGTCGCGGGCCTCGGCAGTCGCCGCCTTCTTCAGGATAATGCAATGGTGGCCGCGCTCCTCCATGGCGCGCAGATAGATCGTGTCCGCCGTCTCGTCGGTGACCTGCAGGCCAAGCACGTCCACATAGAAGGCGCGCGATTTGGCGAGGTCCGTAACGGCGAGCTCCACATGGCTCAGCCGCACGATGTTGAAGGGCGGGTAGAGGTTCGGTTTCGGCAAGGGCATTGATGTCTCCTCCAGATTTTTCTGCCAGCGCGCTCAGCCGCCGAGCTTGGCGATCGCATGCGCCGAGCTGGCAAAGGCGATGTTCTTGGTTTCCATGTAAAAATCGAACGACCAGTCGCCGCCGTCGCGGCCGATGCCCGAGCTCTTGACGCCGCCGAAGGGCGTCGGCAGGTGGCGCACGTTCTCCGAATTTACCCAGATCATCCCGGCTTCGAGGTGATCGGTAAAGCGGAAGGCGCGGGTGACGTCGGAGGTCCAGAGATAGCCGGTCAGGCCATATTGTACGTCGTTGGCCAGCGCCAGCGCGTCCGCCTCGTCCTTGAACGGGATCGCCGTCAGCACCGGCCCGAAGATCTCTTCCTGCGCAATGCGCATGGTATTGTTGGCGCCGGTGAAAAGCGTCGGGGTGACATAGCAGCCACCGCCCGGACCGACGAACTTCTCGCCGCCAGCTGCAACAGTAGCACCTTCCTCGCGGCCGATGCGAATGTATTCGAGCACCTTCTTCTCGTGCACCGGATGGATGAGCGGGCCGACGACGGTTTCCGGATCGAGCGGATGACCGACCTTGATGCGCTTCGCCTTTTCGGCGACGAGCGCGGTGAAGCGCTCGTAGATGCTGTCCTCGACCAGCAGGCGCGAAGACGAGGTGCAGCGTTCGCCGTTTAGCGAGTAGATCATGAAGACCGCCGCATCGGCGGCGCGTTCGAGATCGGCATCGGCAAAGACGATCACCGGGTTCTTGCCGCCGAGTTCGAAATGAACCCGCTTCAGCGTCTCGGCACCCTGCTTCATGATCATCGAGCCGGTGCGGCTCTCGCCGACGAAGCCGATCGCCTTGATATCGGGGTGCTCGGTGAGCGCCCGTCCGGCATCCTCGCCGAAGCCGTTGACGAGGTTCCATACGCCCTTCGGCAGGCCCGCTTCTTCGGCGATCTCGACCAGCAGCCGCGCCGTCAGCGGCGAGAATTCCGCCGGCTTGTGCACGACCGTGCAGCCGGCGGCAAGCGCAGGCGCAATCTTCCAGGTCGACAGCATGAACGGCGTGTTCCAGGGGGTGATGATACCGACCGGGCCGATAGGCACGCGTGTCGTCATGTTGATCTGATTGCCACCACGCAGCACCTTGCCGTCGCGCGCTTCAGGCGCCCGGTCGGCGAAAAAGCGGAAGTTCTCGGCACCGCGCAACGCCGCCTTGGCCATGAATTTCAGCGATTGTCCGGTGTCCATGCACTCGACAAAGGCGATCTCTTCGGCGCGGGCAACGATCGCGTCGGCAATCTTGTGAAGCAATTTCTTACGCGTTTCGCCGGGCATAGCGGCCCATTCGGCGAAAGCAGCCTTCGCGGCCTTTGCCGCCCGGTCGATGTCCGAGGCCTTGCCGCGGGCGATTTTTGCGAGCGGTTTCAGATCAACCGGCGAGATCGTCTCGAAGGTCTCGCCGTCAAGTGCCGGAACGGCTTCGCCGTTGATATGGTTCAGCACACCATCGCTGCGGAAGCGGGCGAGGTAGTGTTCCGCCTTGGCGAGGTTTTCATCGAGCTTGGACATGGTGTTCTCCGATGCTGGCGCAGACTTTCGCCGCGCGCTGCTGTGCTTTGGGGAGGGGCTGCGCCTAGCCTTTGGTGGCGCGCAGCCGCGGGTGAATGGCGTTCTTTTTCCAGCTCAGATCCGGGTCGATCTCCCGGATCTCCAGGCTGAGAGCGAAATGCGGCGCCTCGAAAAGCATCGCGAGTTCATCGCCGACGGCCTTGAAAATGGCTTCCCCAGTCGCCTTCTTCTCGGCTTCGCTGCGGCCGCGACCGATGCGGAAGGACAGGTCGATGAAGCCATTTTCCGGCAAAAGGTCGGCGATCGCATAATCGGCGCTGCGGATCGTGCGCACCCTGATGGCGCCGAGCTCGAAAAGGCCGGTGCCGAGGATCGTCTTGTGGACGGTCCGGCAAAGCCGGGCGAAGTCGACGCGCTCGTCGAGATTGCCCGAGTATTCGATTGTCAGGTGCGGCATCTTTCCTCCCGATGCGCTCTCATATATTTAACACGTTAACAAAATTGATGGCGGTGTCAAGAAGCTCGAAGTCTCTGTTCGCGCCTGCCAATTGCAGAACGAAAGAAAATGTCCGATAGAACGCTCATGAGCCGCGAGAAAACCACTGCTGACCTTGGCCACGACGCCCTTTTGCCGCACAACACCCGCCGTTCGCTCCCGATTGCCCTGTTGCGGGCACGCGAAGCGGTCATGGCGCATTTCCGGCCGATGCTGGCGCGCCACGACATCACCGAGCAGCAATGGCGGGTGATCCGTATCCTGGCGGAAGCCGGCCGGGTCGATGCGTCGGAAATGGCCGACAAGGCCTTCATCCTGGCGCCGAGCCTCACTCGCATCATCCGCTCGCTCGAGGAGCGCGGCCTGATCACCAAGCACAAGGATGCCGACGACGGCCGGCGCGTCCTGCTGGAGATTGCACCCGAGGGCATGCGGGTGATCGCCGACGTCAGCCCCGAGAGCCGGGCGATCTACGAGGACCTCGAGACCCGCTACGGCCGCGAGCGCGTCGAAGTCCTGCTCGACATGCTTGACGAACTGGCCAGCCTCAACGACTGAGCGTTTTTGGCTCTCGGTCATCATGTGAAGCCCAGCTCCTTTGCGAGTGCTAGTGCCTCGTCGGCATAGCGCAGGACACGCTCGCGGGCGCCCGGCAGTTCCGGCCGCGCCGAGAGCCAGCCGATATAGGTGAGACTGCGAAGCACGAGGAACAGCGGCAGGCTGGACAGCGTCTCGGCGCTGAGTGCGCGCCGACTGCGATAGCCGGCAATCAAGGCCGTCTCTACCATCCCGTAAGCCGGCTCGCGCCGATTCTTCAGCAGGGTGGTGGCAATGTCGAAAAGGCGAAAGCCGTAACCCGCATCGTCGAAATCGATGAATTTGACCCCCGCCTCGCCGACCAGCACATTTTCTCGAACGAGGTCCGCATGGATCAACCCGAAATCCTTAGCCGGAGTCGGTAGAGTTGCGAGGTGTCGCCTGAGGTCGCCGCGCAACGCCGAAAGGGCCGTGGCTTGCGCTGACGACAGGCCCTCGCACTCCCAGAAGCGCCCCCAGAGCGGACGTTCTCCAAGCAAGCTGTCCTCGTCCCAGGCCGGACGCCAAAAGCCACCGGGTGGCGTCCAGCCGTCGGCGAGGTTGTGCATCTCGGCCATGGAGGCGCCGAGCGCCGAGAAGATCTCGACGAGCCTCTCGGGTGAGTGGGACAGCGGTTTACCGCTTTCGCCCAACGGCTCTCCGTCCATCCAGTTGATCACATCGGCATGCTGTGCGGCAAACGCGCCACCTTCAGGCAGGGCGACAAGCAAGCGCCCGTCCGTCGTCGCGATCGGTTGCGGCACCGCGAGACCGCTGTTGCCGAGTGCTGCCATCCATTGCAGTTCCGAGTGCAGTGCCGCCGCACTGTGATAGCCGGCGCGGTGCAGCCGCAGCGCCGCCGGGCGACCATCGGCCAGGTGGACGCGAAACACCGCGTTTTCCCGGTACTTCAGCAACTCCGGCTCTTGGCCAGCAATGCCCCAATGGGCAAGTGCCTGGCGCGCCCGGTTGTCGAGCGCGTCACGAAAGGGTTTGGGCAGGTCCGCAGACATCAGCCGCTCACAGACCGGAAAGCACGTCGTCGAGCGTCGACAGCATGAAATCCGCATTTTCGCGGGTAAACGGCATCGGCGGACGGATCTTGGTCGTGCACTGGTGGATGCCGAGCTTGCCCATCAGCACGCCGCGTTCGCACATGTCGTTGATCACCTTGGTCGCGATTGTACTCGCGGGCGTCTTCTCAGCGCGATCGGTGACGAGCTCCGCACCGAAGAACAGTCCGCTGCCTCTGATGTCGCCGATCATTCCATGTTTGTCCGCAAGCCGCGCGAGGCCGGCCTTGGCATAGGCGCCGACTTGGGCGGCGTTCTCGATGAGGTTTTCGTCTGCGATCACATCGAGCACGGTCATGGCCGCCGCGCAGGAGACCGGATTGCCGCCGAAGGTGTTGAAGTAGCGGAACGCCTTGCGGAAGGCGTTGAGCGTTTCGGCGCCCGCCACGACGCCGCCGATCGGGTGGCCGTTGCCCATCGGCTTTCCGAGCGTGACGACATCGGGAACGATGCCCGCCTTCTGGTGCCCCCACATATGGCCGCCGGTTCGGCCGAAGCCCGGCTGCACTTCGTCGGCGATCAGGAGCCCGCCTGCCTTTCTGACGGCGGCGACGGCGCCGTCGAGAAAGCCGGAGGGCAGTTCCGGAAATCCTTCGTTGGCGAAGAAGGGATCGATGATCAGCGCGGAGAAGCCGTGCGGGCTTTGCTGCAGCGAGGCGATCGCTTCCTCGACCTTGGCGGTGAAGGCCGCGGCAAAGGCGGCGCCCGGCTCGCCGCCAAGCGGCCGGTAGCTGTCGGGCGCCGGCACGTGGCGGACATGGCCGCCGAAGCCGCCGACCGGCGGCATCCGGGTCGAAAGCTGAGAAACGGCGGCGGTATTGCCGTGATAAGTGTGGTCGGTGGCGATCACCCCGGTCTTGCCGGTCACGGCCTGGGCCATGCGCAGCGCCACGTCGTTCGCCTCGCTGCCGGTGCAGGTCAGAATCGCCGTGTCGAGGCTGTTGTCGAAGGTGGCGGTCAGACGCTCGACATATTCGAGAATGCCTTCATGCAGATAGCGGGTGTGGGTGTTGAGGGTTGAGGCCTGCCGGGCGATCGCCTCGGTCACCCGCGGATGGCAATGGCCGACATGCGGTACGTTGTTGTAGCAGTCTAGGTAGCGGCGGCCGTCAGCATCAAAAAGCCAGATGCCTTCGCCACGCACGAGATGCACCGGCTCCTCGTAGAACAGCGACATGTTGCGCCCGAGCAGCCGCTCGCGGCGCGCAATCAGGTCCCGGTTGTCGCCCATCGCGCTAGCCCCGTACTGCGGTCAGGCCGGCGTCGAGGGCCGTGAGGATGCGGGCGACGTCGCCTGCGGTCACGATCAGCGGCGGCGACAGGATGACGTTGGCGCCGGATGTGCGCACCATGACGCCGGCATCATAGGTCACGTCCTGAACCTTCTGGACGACATCCTTTGCGGCACCGGCCTTCTTCTCCCTGTCCGAGACGAGTTCGATCGCGCACATCAGCCCCTTGCCGCGCACGTCGCCAATCAGTTCATGCCGGGCCTTCAGCGCTTCGAGGCCGGCGATCAGCTCATCGCCGCGTGCCCCAGCATTGGCTGCGACGTTGTGCTTACGGGTTTCCTTCAGGGTTGCGAGTGCTGCCGCAGCACCCACCGGATGGCCGGAATAGGTGTAGCCATGGCCGATCGAACCGGCAGCCGTCTTGTTGCTTTCGAAAGCCTCGGCAACCTTGTCCGAGATCATCACGGCGCCGAAGGGATAGTAGCCATTGGTGATCGCCTTGGCGGTCGACATGAAATCCGGCTTCACGCCAAAGAGACGCGAGCCGGTCCAGGCACCGGTGCGGCCGAACGCGGTGATCACCTCGTCGGCGATGAGAAGAATGCCGTGGCGGTCGCAGATCTCGCGCATCAGCGGCATGAAGGTTTCGTGCGGCACGATCACGCCACCCGCACCAAGCACCGGCTCCATGATCAGCGCCGCGATCGTGTCGGCCCCCTGGAAGGCGATCTCGTCTTCGAAGAGCCGCGCGATCGCCTTGGCGATAACGGCGCCATCGGTCGTGTCGAAGGGGTTGCGATAGGTATAGGGCGCTGGCAGATGATAGACGCCCGGCAGCAGCGGCTCGTAGTTGCGGCGGAAATTGGCGTTGCCATTGACCGAGGCGCCGCCGAAATGGGTGCCGTGATAGCCCTTCTTCAGCGCGACGAATTTGGTGCGCTCGGGCTGGCCGTTGAGCTTGTGGTACTGGCGGGCAAGCCGCAGGCAGGTCTCGACGGAATCCGAACCGCCGGAGGTGAAGAAGGAGCGGCTGAGGCCATCCTCGCGGAACCATTCGGCGAGTTCGTAGGAAAGCTCGATCAGCGGCGAATTGGTGGTGCCGCGAAAGGTCGAATAGTAGGGCAGCTCGTCGAGCTGGCGGCGGATCGCCTCCTTCACCGGTTCGCAGGAATAGCCGAGATTGACGTTCCAGAGGCCGCCGACCGCATCGAGCACCTTCTTACCATGGATGTCGACGATCTCGACGCCTTCGCCGGCATTGATGATGCGCGGTGGCGTTGCCTGCATCTCGGCCGGATGCGCCATCGGATGCCAGAGATGGCGGGCGTTGTTCTCGATGAGGAAGTTGGTTTCGCGCATGGTCATGCTCCTGTCAGTTCAAGGCCGAGCATTTGAAGCGCTCTGGCATAGCTTTCTGCGGGTCGGGTGACGTCGAAATGGACGTGAGGCAGGCCGACGGCCCGCGCACCCTCGATGTTCTTCAACTGGTCATCCGCGAAGACGCAGGCTTCGCGCGGCAAATTGAGCTGGCTCAGCACCAGCTCGTAGGCACGCGGGTCCGGTTTCAGGATATTGGTGTAGGTGGCGTCGACGATCGTCTCGAAGAGCTCGATCAGCGGGAAGCGCTTACGGAACGCGACGCCATAGAAGAGGTCGAGTTCATTGGAGAGGATCGCGAGCCGAATGCCGGCCTTATGGGCGGCGACGATCGCGTCGCGCGTCTCGGGCCGGAGCACCAGTTCCGGTTCCGCCCCACGCGCCCGCTGCACGAAGGTTTTCATGTCGCTCCAGTCTTCGCCAAGCAGGCGGCCGACTTCGCGGGTGCGTTCCGTCCAGTAGTCCCGTTCGGTGATTTCGCGCCGCTGCATGGCGGCCCAGAGCGGGTCGGTTGCGGGGTCGAAGGGACCGCGCCACGTAAGAGTGCCGGGCGCGAGCCCGAGCGCACGTTCGGTGATGTCGTGGGTTTCGAACAGCGTGCGGGTGACGACGCCGCCGAAGTCGAGGATCAGCGCCTTGTCGGTCATGGTGTTCGTCATGGCCGGCCCTCGGGCACGATGCCGCGCGCCACCCAGTCGTCGAAGATCGCAAGCGCGGCTTGCGAGAACGCCGGCGCATTGATGTGGCTGTCGACCTCGTGCAGGGCGACGCCTGAGGGGATCTGCCGGCGCATCTCCTCGATGAAAGCATCGAGTGCGTCCGGTTCGTAGAGCGGCTCGTCGGGCTGGTCCCATTCCTGGATCCCCTTGAGCGGCAAGATGAAAGCGACTTCCGCGCTGATGCCGGCAAGCTTGCCGCCGATGACGCGGGCGATCTCGCGCCGCCCCTCCGACGAGGTGGTCACCGAGCCGAGCAGCCGGTTGTGGGCGTGATAGGGGCGGTCGGCAAAGGCTTGCGGAACCGGTTGCCAGGCCGGCAGGTCGACCATGTCGACGGCGCCTGGCGCGACGATCTGTGGGATTCCGGCACGTCCGGCATTCTCCAGCCGGTCGGGCCCTGATGTGACGACAGTTCCGTGGTGATGGTTGCTGACCTCCTGAATGCAGAAGTCGAAAACCGCGGTAAAGCCCTTCTCAGCCGCGATCGCCTCGAAGGCGCGGCCGCCCATGCCGGTCGAATGGAAGACAGCGACGTCATAGCCGCGGCGTTCGAGTTCGGGCTTCAGGTATTTCATGTATTTGAGGCAGCTCGACCCGAGCGAGGTCATGCCAATCAGCGGCCGCGTCTTGTCCGGCCTGGTGCCGAAACGTGCGGCACCAACGACCGCGCCACAGGCCTGGGAGAGAACCGAGCGGCAGATGCCGTTGAGGCCGTAGAGGCCGCCGGCCCACAGGATCATCATCAGGTCGGGCGCAATGCGCTCGGGCGGCAGCAGGTGCGAATAGGCGATGGTCGAGACGATGAATTTCGGCACGCCGAGCGGCAGGGCCGCGGCGACGTCGAGGGCGAGATCCGTGCCCATCGAGCCGCCGAGGATGATGACGCCATCGGCCTGCCCGGCCTCGTAGAGCGAACGGGTGAGGGCGGCCGCCCCCTCTGCCATCAGCGCCATGGCGCTGTGTTCGTCGCCGCTGGCGGCGATTGCCGCGATGGTGACGCCGGCTGCTTTGGCGATGTCGTGACGGGAGTATTCAGGCACATAGGGCGGATCACCGAGAATGCTGACGTCCATCATCACAGGCATGCCGCCGGCTTCGCGGATGACGGACGCCATGAACTGGAGTTCGTCGCATTTGGTGTCTCCCGTACCCACGACCAGGATATTGGGGAGACGGTTCATGGCATTCATCAGCCGGCCCTCCTTGCCAGCGGATCGGCAGCAACCTGCTCCAACCCGAACAGTCTTTCGGAAATGCGTCTCGCCGCCGCCATCGCGGCGCGCCCCATCTTTTCCACCGTCTCCTTGTCGGCCCGCGTTGCGGGGGCTGCGATGGCGATCGCGCCGACCGGTGTGCTGCCTGGCGCGCGGATCGGTGCAGCTACACTGACGACGCCGGTTTCGAGCCCGTGATGGCAGATCGAGTAGCCGCGCCGGAGGGTCTCGCCCAGGGTCTGGCGCAGGACTGCGGGGTCCGTCTGCGTCTGATCGGTAAAGGCCTTGAGCGGCGCCGACAGGGCCGCGTCGATGTCCTTCGGCGGGCAGAAGGCAAGGAAGCCAAGACCGGACGCGGTCGCGTGGAAAGGCAGGATGCTGCCGACATCGACGATGACGCGGTGGGCCCGCTGCGAGTCCTCCACGTGAACAGTCGAAAGGCGGCCGGCGGTGTATTCAGAAAGGTGAACGGTCTCGCCCGCTAGGCTCGCAAGCTCCCGGGCGAAGGGGATCGCCACGCTCAGATAGGGGAAGCGCGCCTCACGGATACGGGCAAGCCGCACAGGCGCTCCGCCCAGACGATAGCGCCGGGTCTCCGCGTCCTGCTCGACAAAGCCGTGCTTTTCCAGTTCGACGAGAAAGCGTCGGGCAGTTGCCTTGTCGAGCCCGCAATGCCGCGCGATATCGCTGAGACCTGCTTCCTTCTCGAGCCGCGAGATCGCGTCAAGCAAAGTCAGGGCCTTACCGATGGTGCTCATCCATTCCTCCGTCGTTGAGCGCCGTCGCAAGTCATCTCTGCCTGTTCCCTTTCATGGGGCGGTGCGTCCGCTCTCGTGGTTTGTCTCTGGCCGAGATACTTAACATGCGAAATAACTTGACAGGGCCGAACGCTTTTTGCAAGTCTATATTTGAAGCTAAGGTTCATATATTGAACCGAAAGACTTGCGCGGCCAAGACAAAAACAAATCCCCGCGCTTCAAGTTCGCTTCAGGGAGCTGCCGCCGGAGAGAAGGACCGGAGGCGAAAAGGCGTTCGCGCCAACCAGGGGAGCCTAGTACTATGGACAATCCATCTTCGCCCGTGACCGGAGCGAACCAGTTGCGCAAGAACGCCCTTGGCGTCGGCGCGGTCACCTTTCTTGTCGTCTCGGCGGCAGCACCTTTGACGGCCGTCGCCGGCGGCGTTCCGTTGTCGATGCTGCTTGGAAACGGTGCCGGCATTCCCGGCACCTTCCTGCTCGTCACGTTGATCCTGCTGTTGTTTTCCATCGGCTACGTCGCCATGGCGCGGCATATCCGCAATGCCGGCGCCTTCTACGCCTATACGGCCCAGGGCCTTGGCGGGTTGATGGGCGGTGCCGCGGCGATGATCGCGATCCTCGCCTATAACGCCATGCAGATCGGCGTATTCGGCCTGTTCGGGGCGGCGACGGCCGGGCTCTTCGCCGGTCTGGGGGTCGATCTACCCTGGTGGGTCTGGACGTTCGTGGGCATCGCCGCCGTCGGCGTTCTCGGCTATCGCCGCGTCGACCTCTCCGCCAAGGTGCTGACGGTTCTGGTCATCCTTGAATATCTCGTGGTGCTGGTCATCGATGTCGCGATCCTCGCCAAGGGCGGCGACAGCGGGCTGACGGCGGTCTCGTTTACGCCCACGGCCATTCTGTCCGGCTCGCCATCGATCGGCATTCTCTTCTGCTTTGCCGCCTTCATCGGCTTCGAGGCGACGACGATTTACAGCGAGGAGGCCCGCGATCCGGCAAGGACGGTGCCGCGCGCGACCTATATCTCGGTGCTGATTATCGGCGTCTTCTACATGTTCACCTCCTGGCTGATGGTGAATGCGGCCGGTGCCGACAAGCTGGTGCCGGAACTGCAGGGCCTTGCCGATCCGACCACCTTCCTCTTCGGCCTTGCCGAGCGTTATGCTGGCGGTTGGTTGCCGCCGCTGATGAACTTGCTCTTCGTCACCAGCCTGTTCGCCGGCGTGCTGGCGTTCCACAACGGTGTTGCCCGTTATCTCTACGTCGCCGGCCGCGAACGGCTGCTGCCCGCCTCGATCGGCGTCACCCACCCGGTCTACCACAGCCCCCATGTCGGCTCGCTGATCCAGACCGTCATCGCCGTCCTCGTCGTGGCACTCTTTGCGGCGACGGGTCAGGATCCGGTTCTGGCGCTGTTCTCGTGGCTGACGAATGTCGGCACGCTCGCCGTCATGACGCTGATGGCCTTCACCGCCTTCGCGATCGTCGCCTTCTTCAGCCGCAATCCCGGCCTCGAACGGAACCCGCTGGTGACTAAGGTTATCCCCGTCGTCACCGGCCTGATCCTCGTTGCCGTTATCATCGCGATCGCGGTCAATTTCGGTGACCTGGCGGGCGCCACCGGCATGCTCGCCGTGTTCCTGCCGGGCCTTGTCGTGATCTTCGGTGTTATCGGTCTGGCGCTTGCGGCATCGCTGAAGTCGGGCAATCCGATCGAGTTCGCCCGCCTTGGCGCAGGCCAGGAGATCTGATCGCTGGCATGCAGTTTCCGGAATGACGCCAAGCGGCTTCCGTCCGGAACTGCGTATCACCTAAGAAGGGATGGCGGACCCTCCGCCGTCCCGGCAATGCAAACGGGACCAGACATCATGCAGGACAAGATCGACCAATTGCGTAGCCTCGCCGTCGAGGGCCAAAAGCTGTTCATCAACGGCCACTGGCAGGAGAGCTTGTCCGGCGAAACGCTCGACGTCGTCTCGCCGATCGACGGCAGCCACCTGACGACGATAGCAGACGCGGGCGCATCCGACGTCGACGCGGCGGTCCGTGCCGCGCGCGCCGTTTTCGAAAAAGGAAGCTGGTCGAAGGCGGCTCCGGCGTTCCGCAAGAAGGTGCTGACGCGCATTGCCGAAATCATCGAAGCGCAGGCGCTGGAGCTTGCGGTCCTTGGCGTGCGCGACAATGGCACCGAAATTTCGATGGCGCTGAAGGCCGAGCCTGGCAGCGCCGCCGGAACCTTCCGCTACTATGCCGAGGCGCTCGACAAGGTCTATGGCGAAATCGCGCCGACCGCCGACAACATTCTCGGCCTCGTGCATCGCGAACCGATCGGCGTGGTCGCCGCGATCGTTCCCTGGAATTTCCCTTTGATGATCGGCGCCTGGAAGATCGCGCCGGCGCTCGCCGCCGGCAATTCCGTGGTGCTGAAGCCGGCGGAGGGCGCCTCGCTCAGCTTGCTCAGGCTCGCCGAAATCTGCGCCGAAGCCGGCCTGCCGGAGGGCGTTCTGAATGTTGTGACCGGCCGGGGTGCGACGACGGGTGAGGCTATCGGGCTGCATGGCGATATCGACGTGCTCGCCTTCACCGGCTCGGGCGGTGTCGGCCGCCGGCTGCTCGAATATTCGGCGCGCTCGAACTTGAAACGCGTCTATCTCGAACTCGGCGGCAAGTCGCCGAACGTCGTCTTCGCCGATGCGCCGGATCTCGATCAGGCCGCGCGCATCTCGGCCTATGGCATCTTCCGCAACTCCGGCCAGGTCTGTGTTGCCGGTTCACGGCTGCTGGTCGAGCGCTCCATTCACGAAGCCTTCGCGGAGAAGGTGGCAGCGATCGCGGCAGGTATGAAGGTTGGCGATCCGCTGCTTCTTTCGACCGAGGCTGGAGCGATTTCGAGCAGCGTCCAGCTGAACAAGAACCTCGATTTCGTCCGTGAAGCGGAAGTGGAAGGCGCGCGCCTGCGTTGGGGCGGCAAGCGCATCCTCGAAGAGACTGGCGGCTATTACATGCAGCCGACCGTCTTCGACATTCAGCCTGAAATGAAGCTGGCGAAGGAAGAGATCTTCGGGCCGGTACTTGCAATCATTCCCTTCGACGACGATGCCGACGCACTCCGGATCGCCAATGCGACGGACTACGGGCTGGCTTCCGCAGTCTGGACCGCAAACCTGTCGCGCGCGCACCGGATGGTGCGCGGCATCCGCGCCGGCGTCGTGCACGTCAATACCTATGGCGGCGCCGACAACACGGTGCCGCTCGGCGGCGTCAGGCAATCGGGCAACGGCCACGACAAGTCGTTGCACGCGCTGGACAAATACACCGATCTGAAGACCGCCTGGATTCAGCTCTGACCGGGCTTGCAGGGACCGGGGCCGGACGACCGCGCGTGTCTGTCGGGACCGTGCTATCCGAAGGCGAGTTCGAGATTTTGCCGGTCTCGCGCCACGACATGGCATTTGGTCTCGAAACCCTCGCCGGCGACGACCAGAACCAGCTCCGGTGGTATGCCGGCCGAATTCGAAACCGTGACCGCAGCGCCATCGGCACCAAGCGACCGGATAGTGCACTCTATCTTTGAATGCCTGTCGTCGAAAAGAATGGTGCCAGCTTTCAGTACGCGCTGACGAGGACCCAGCGGATAGCCGACTTCGAGACTGCTCCACTCGACGCAGCGGTTCCGTCCGCTGGCCTTGGCGAGATACATTGCCGCGTCCGCCTGGGCGAGCAATGTACCGATCTCCCTGCTCTTGAGCGATAGCGCCGATGTGCCGAAGCTCGCGGTGACTGCAAGCTGACCAAAGTCTCCGTGGATTGTTTGAGCGGCAATCGCTGCCCGCAGCTTTTCCGCTGCGGCGAGTGCGCCGTTCGCGTCGACGTGCGGCAGCATGATGGCGAACTCCTCGCCGCCGAGCCGCCCGAACAGATCGCTTGCCCGCAGATTGGACTGGCAGACGGCGCTCACGGCCTTCAAGACCTCGTCTCCTGCCGCATGCCCGTGCGTGTCGTTGACCCGCTTGAAGTGGTCGACGTCGAGGACGATGCACGACACGTCGTGCTGGTGCCTTATGGCGAGCGAAATCAGCTTGTCCGCCTCCTCGCGGAAGGCGCGGCGCGTCAACGTGCCGGTGAGCCCATCCGTCGCGGCCGACCGGAGCAAATCGATCCGGTCCATCGCCACGCCCGCCAGTTCGGTCAGGATCGTCAGGTCTTTGTCGGTGAAGTGTCTCGGCGCGCGGTCGATCGCGCATACGGTCCCGACCGTATGACCGTCCCGCGTCTTGAATGGAACGCCTGCGTAGAACCGAACATGTTCCGGGCCGGTGACGGCGGGATGTCGCGAAAACCGCGGATCCTGCGTGGCGTCGTGCACGACAAGTGGTTCCTCGGAGGCGACAACATATCGGCAGAAAGTGTCTTCCCGGGGAACTTCGTCTAATGCGGGCCCCGAGCAGGCCTTGTACCATTGTCGATGTGCGTCGACCAAAGAGATGATGCCGATGTCGATGGCGAAGATCTGCTTTATCAGCCGCACGATCCGTTCAAGGCCCAGATCCTTCGGCGTGTCGAGAATGTCGAGATGTCCAAGGGCGGTCAGGCGATCGAATTCCCTGCCTTTCGCGTCCGTCGTCGGCCGCCCGGCTGGCTCAGCAACCACCATTCCGTTTTCCTTTCTCATTGCGCGCCAAGCAAATAGAGCGCTTTACGGAAAAAACAAAAGGCACTGAACAGCACGTGGATGTGGATTGCCTCGGCTCTTTGGCGAAACGTCCATCAATGGGCCGTGTTCATGTAGGCGGGGCGAGATCCCGCCTACGCCTAGCCGCCGAAACTTCCGAGCTGCGTCGGCACATGCACGTAGTTGCGATCGAAATAGAGCAGCGCATTGCCGTCGCTGCGCGAGCGGATGCCGACGACCCGGCCGATGAGGATGTGGTGCGTTCCAAGCAGCCGCGCCTCGGCGAGTTCGCAGTCGAGCGAGACGATGGCGTCTTTGACCGCGAAGCTGCCGGATTGCATCTCGACCCAGTCGGCCGCGGCATAGCGGGCCGCCATATCCTGCGTCGCGCCGGCGAAGTGGCCGGCGAGATCCCTATGGTCGTGGCTGAGCACGTTGACGCAGAAGCGCCGGTTGTCGATGAAAAGGCCGCATTGGGTGGAGTTGCGATTCATGCAGACGAGCAGCGTCGGCGGCTCGTCGGTCACTGAGCACATGGCGGTGGCGGTGAACCCGCCGCGTCCGGCGGGTCCGTTGGTGGTGATGACGTTGACCGGCGCGCAGACCCGCGCCATGGCGTTGCGAAACTCCGTCTTCGAAACGAGCGGTTCCATGACGGGCCTCATTCGGCGGCGTTGCGCAGAGCGGCCGCATCGTCGAGCGGCGGCAGCCAGGTGCTGCCGGTCCAGCCGTTCTCGTCATAGTCCGCCATGCACTGGTCGACGAGCGCTTCCATCTCCTTGAGACGCCCGCCGCGTTCGGCCCCTTTCAAGACTTGCAGCCGAACCTCTTCAGGCGCGCCGGCATAGTTGAGTTCGTAGAGCGCGTGGCGTCCGCCGAACTCCGTGCCAGTCGCGTCCCAGAGCAGTTTCATGATCTTGATGCGCTCGATGTGCCCCATATCGTTCGAACCACGGACATATTGCGCCAGGTAGCGGTCGATCTCGGGATTGCCGAAGTCACGCACGGAGGACGGCAGGTAGATCAGCCCCGAGGCAATCACCTTGCGGATCGTCTCGACGACACGCGGATAGGCCTCCGACATGAAGGTTCGATAGGAAAGCGCGGCTTCCAGATTGGGAAGCACGGCGCCGTCGGCCCAAGGAATGGGATTGTGGGCCATGGCATTGGAGAAGCTCCAGAACATGTGGCGGAGCGCGATCACCTCGCCGAGTGCTGCCTGATTGCCGCGGAAGGCGTCGCCGCCGGTGGCGCGCAGCGCCTTGGCAAGCAGGCCTGCCAGGAAGTCGAGTTTCACGGCGAAACGGGTGCAGCCCTGGAAGCAGTAGCCGTGCATGAAGCCGGAAGCCGGGTGGAAGGAGAGGATCTTGGCAGCATCGCGCAAGACCAGGACGTCCTCCCACGGCACGAAGACGTTGTCGAGCACCAGGATCGCATCGTTCTCGTCGAAGCGCGACGACAGCGGATAGTCGAAGGGATGGCCGACGGTGTTGGCTGTCTGCTCGTAGGAAACCCGGCAGAACATCTTGATCCCGGGCGCGTTCATCGGAACGATGAACATCACCGAGAGCGAGGGATCCTCCGTTACCGTCGCCGAACTTTGCGCCAGGAAATTGTAGTGCGTCAGTGCCGAGGAGGTCGCGACCACCTTGGCACCTGAGACGTAGATGCCGGCGTCCGTTTCCTTGGTGATGTGGACGAAGACGTCCTTGACCGCGTCCGCCGGCTTGTGCCGATCGATCGGCGGATTGACGATCGCGTGGTTCATGAAGAGCGCCGCTTCCTGGGCGCGTTTATGCCAGGCGAGCGCGTTGTCCTTGAACGGGCCATACCAATTGGCATTGGCGCCGAGCGTGTTCATCAGCGCCGCCTTGTAGTCGGCGGTGCGGCCCATCCAGCCATAGGACATGCGTGCCCATTCGGCGATCGCGCCCTGCTGGGCGGCAAGATCGGCGGAGGAGCGGGCGACGCGGAAATATTTGTGGGTGTAGCCGCCGGAGCCCGTGTCGGTCGGCGCCGTCAGGATGTCCCTCTTTGCCGGATCATGCAGCGCGTCATAGAGCCTGGCGAGCGACCGGGCGGAATTGCGCATCGCCGGATGGCTGGTCACGTCCTTGATCCGTTCGCCGTTGATATAGACCTCGCGGCCGTCGCGCAGGCTTTCCAGATATTCGGCGCCGGTGAAGGGCCGCGTCCTGTCGGCGCGGAAATCCTCTGCTCTCATTCTCTCCTCCTTGAGTTTCGTCAAGGCTAGGCGTTGAAATCATTGGCCGCCATGGACAGAATGGCAAAATGACTTGTACTTTTTTCGGTGGGCCATGACCGACGCCATTCCGAGTTTCTTCGTCTACGGTGAACCGGAGCAACAACTCGAACCTGGATTTTTCCATGTCGAGACGGTCATGGCGCGGCGTAACCTGCACCAGGGGCAGGTCAAGGCGCATAAACATGACCAGATGGGGCAGATCACCTTCTGGATGAGCGGCCGCGGCACCTATTTCATCGACGACAGGCCATTGGACTTTTTGGCACCGGCCGTCAGCTTCGTGCCGAGCGGCATCGTGCATGGTTTTTCCGTCGATCCTGAGACGAGTGACGCGGTCGTCGTCTCGGTCGCCGATGGCGCGCTGCTCTCGATCCGGGAGAACACCACGCTTCCTGTTGATGCGCCGGTCATGATCCGTGGCGACGGCGAGGACCGGGGCTGGCGCCGTCTTGCCGAACTGCTCGATATCGTTGCCGACGAATATGCCGGCGGTGCGCCCGGCACCCAACAGATGCTCGTCTCGCTGGTCGCCGCCGTCCTCACCCAGATCGCCCGTCTGGCATCCGCCACGCCATCTCCGGCCCAGCCGTCGCAGGCGATGCTGGCGGCTCAGCTGCGCCGGCTTATCGATCTGCACTTCCGGGAAAACTGGAGCGTCGCGCAATACACCGACGCGCTGGCAACGACACCGCATCTCATCGCCAAGGCGAGCAGGGACGCCTTCGGCATGCAGGTCAAGGAGCTGATCAACGAGCGGCGCCTGCTCGAGGCCAAGCGCCTGCTGCTCTTCACCGTGCGGCCGCTCGAGGACATCGCCTATGAGATCGGCTTTGCCGATGCCGCCTATTTCTCGCGCTTCTTTCGGTTGCGCGTGGGCGAGGCGCCGAGCGACTGGCGCCGCGCGCGGGTGAGCTCGTCAGGAGCCGGCTAAGATTGCCGGTCCCGAAAAGATAACGCATTGCCGCATTGGTCGCCGACTATCGGCCGTAGTTCCGCATCACCTCGATCAGCGGCTCATGCCGGATCGCCTGGATCTTGAAGCGATCATGGGCGGTGCCGCCGGAATCTTCCGCCGCGATCATCGCGTTGACCACCGCTTCCTCGACGCTGTCGACAGTCGCGAGATAGACCGGGTCGAGCAGGTCGTCGTTGACGATCTCCAGCGAGAGGCGCGGCGGCGCCTTGTGCGCCATCGGCTGGG
The DNA here is from genome assembly GCF_052044935.1 of Ensifer sp. 22460. Taxonomy (NCBI): domain Bacteria; kingdom Pseudomonadati; phylum Pseudomonadota; class Alphaproteobacteria; order Hyphomicrobiales; family Rhizobiaceae; genus Ensifer; species Ensifer sp. 22460. The sequence goes on along the minus strand of NZ_JBQENZ010000029.1, from coordinate 26,698 downwards.
TATTGGCCGTGGAGAAGGCAAGGAAGATGTCGCCGGAATTGTTGCCACCCGGAGTACCATTGCGGCCGATGCCGATCGCCGCCCGTCGCGCCAGCCGCTTCAACTGGTGCGGCGCCATCGGCAGGTCGGTGGCGATCACGACGATGATCGAGCCGCGCTCCTGCATCTGGCTTTGCGGCGTGCCGTCGCGCATGTGCTCGCCGACCGGAACGCCACGGATCGTCAGCCAGTCGCGCTGGCCGTGATTGGCCTGCACCAGCGTGCCGATCGTATAGTCGCGACCGCCGAATTCGACGACGCGGGATGCGGTGCCGGTGCCGCCCTTGAAGCCATAGGCGATCATGCCGGTGCCGCCACCGCAATTGCCCTCCTGCACCGGGCCCGAGGTGGCGCTGTCGAGTGCCGCGCGCACATCTGTCTCGGTGATCGGCTGGCCGTTGATGTCGTTCAGAACGCCGTCATAGGTCTCCGCCACGACCGGCATCAACCATAGAAAGTCGTCGCTGTCGTAGGTCGACCGGTAGCGCTCCAGCATCCACTTGATGGTGGCGTGATGGGTCATGCCGACGGCGTGGGTGTTGGTGATCATGACCGGCCCGAGGAAGAAGCCGCCGTCCTCGATCCAGTGGGTGCCGGTCATCTCGCCGTTGCCGTTGAAGCGATGCACCCCAGCGTAGACCGGGACGGGGGTGGCCGAAGCGGCATGCGGCAGGATGGCGGTGACGCCGGTGCGGACAGGACGCTTGCGGCCCGGGCGCGGCGTCTCTTCCGCGATCGTGCGGAAGCCGACGGTTATGCCTTCGACGTCGGTGATGGCGTTGAAGCGGCCGGTGCGGCCGGAAAAGGGCAGCCCGATATCGCGGGCGCGAGCGGTGGGCGAGGCGGGAGTTTTATCGTTCATGATCATTTCTGCCGGGAGCGAAGGTAAAGGCCGAGCGAGGCGACGACGAAGGAGAGGGAGAGCATCATCACGGCAATCGCGTTGATCTCCGGTTTGATGCCGCGCCGAAGCATGGAGAAGATGAACATCGGCAGCGTAGTGACGTCGACGCCGGCGATGAAATAGGTGATGACGAGATCGTCCATCGAGATGATGAAGGCGAGCAGCGCGCCGCCGACGATTGCCGGAAAGAGCTGCGGCAGCACCACCCGGCGAAAGGTCATCCATTCATTGGCGCCGAGATCGGCGGACGCGTGCTCCAGCGTCCGGTCCATGCCGGCAAGTCGGGCCGAGACGACGATGAAGACGTAGGAGATCAGGAAGGTGCACTGGCCGATGATGATCGTCGTCAGCCCCAGCCGGATGCCGGAATTGACGAAGAAGATCAGAAGCGCGATGCCGAGCACGATATCCGGCATCAGCATCGGCATGAACATCACCACGCGGTAGAAGCGCTGGCCGACGAATTCGAAGCGATAGAGGCCGATGGCGATCGCCGTGCCGAAGATGGTCGCAATGGCTGTCGTAGAGGCGGCGATCACCAGACTGTTCCAGACCGCCTGCAGCAGTTGGCCCGTCGATTCGATGTAGAGAGCGCTTTCGGAGACCTTGGTCTTGAAGCCAAGAACCTGGGCGTACCATTCGGTGGTGAAGCCCGTCCAGGTCATCATGTGCACCGGATTGGCGTTGAACGAATAGACGGCGATGACGACGAGCGGAATGTAGATGAAGGCGAAGAAGAGGCCGGTATAGGCGAGCAGGCTACCGGTAAAGAGGGTTCGAGCGATCTTCATGGATCACCTCACCGTGCCAGCGCAGCGGCGGCGCTGCGCCGACCGGAAAGAACCACATGGGCGATCATCATGATCAGCATGACGGTCATCACCATCATCGCCAGTGCGGCGCCGAAGGGCCAGTTGCGGGCCGCGAGGAACTGCTGTTCGATCAGGTTGCCGAACATCATCACCTTGGCGCCGCCGAGCACCGCCGGCACGACGAAGTTGCCAAGCGCTGGAATGAAAACGATGACCGCGCCGCCGGCAATGCCGGGAGCGGTCAGGGGCAGGATGATGCGCCAGAAGGTGCGCAGCGGCCCGGCGCCGAGATCGAGCGAGGCGCGCACCAGCGTCCAGTCAAGTTTCTCGACGCTGGCATAAACAGGCATGAACATAAAGGGAATGAACACATAGGTCATGCCGAGGATGATCGCGCCCCTGGTGTAGATCAGGTCGAGCGGCCGCTCGATCAGCCCCGTTGACAGAAGCATCTCGTTGACGAGGCCGGTCTGGCGCAGGATCAACACCCAGACGAAGAGCCGCACGATCAGGCTGGTGAAGAAAGGCAGCGTGATCAGGAACAGGCAGAAATTCTTCCAGCGCTCGGAAAGCCGGGCGATGCAGAAGGCGGCGGGATAGCAGACCAGAAGGGTCGCGAGCACCGTCAGGGCCGCGATCTCGACCGAGCGCAGGAAGATCGCGATGTAGATCGGATCGAACTCCTCGAACATCGGATCGGCAAAACCGAGGATGCGACCGAAGTTATGCGGGTAGAAGGTCCACTCCACCCCACCATAGAGGCCGGGCGCGAGAAGGCTGGTGACGACCATGATCGCGAGCGGCCCGAGGAAGAAGACGGCAAGGAAGGCCGAGACGGGTCCGAGCAAAACGGCGAGCTGAAAGCGGCGGCGGCTGGCGATCGACATCTCACGCACCCCCGGCATTGGCACCGATGAGGTGCACGGCAGCAGGGTCATAGGCAAGGCGCGCCTTGCGTGTCCGTTCGACCGTGCCGACGAGATTGCGCCGATTGGCGGGAACTTCCGCAATCACCTTGCGTCCCTCGGCAGTGCGGCCGAACAGCTCGAAGGTGGAGCCGACAAAAACGATCTGGTCGAGATCGACGTCGATCGTCGGAAAGGGGGCGTTTTCCTCCGCAAGGAAGAACTGTTCCGGCCGGATCAACGCCGTCGCTTTGGTCGAAATTTTCTTGTCGCAGGGCTGGTGGCGGATCGCCATGCCATCCGCCGTCATCAGCCGGTCGCCGTCGAGCGTGCCCTCGAACAGGTTGCTGGCGCCGATGAAGGTGGCGACGAAGGTGTTGACCGGGTGGTCGTAGATGGCGCGCGGCGTATCGAGCTGCTGGATGCGGCCACCGGAGAGCACGGCGACGCGATCCGACATCGTCAGCGCTTCCTGCTGGTCGTGGGTGACGAAGATGAAGGAGATGCCGAGCTCGTTCTGCAGCGTCTTCAGTTCGATCTGCATCGCCTGACGCAGGTTCTTGTCGAGCGCCGACAGCGGTTCGTCGAGCAGCAAGAGTTTCGGCCGGGCGATGATGGCGCGGGCCAGCGCCACGCGCTGTTGCTGGCCGCCGGAGAGCTGGCGCGGGCTGCGGCCTTCCATGCCTTCCAGTCCTACCATCTTCAAGGCGGCGGAGACCTTTTCACGGCGCGCCGGCTTGGCGACGCCCGCGACTTCCAGCGAATAGGCGACGTTTTCGCCGACCGTCATGTGCGGAAACAGCGCATAGTTCTGGAAGACCGTGTTGACCGGGCGGCGGTAGGGCGGCCGGTCGGTGATGTCCTCGCCGTCGATGAGGATCGAGCCGCCGTCGAGTTCGACGAAACCGCTGATCGCCTGCAGCAGCGTGGTCTTGCCGCAGCCGGAAGGCCCGAGCAAGGTCAGGAATTCGTTGCGGCGGACGTCGAGATCGATGCTGTCGAGAGCGGTCACGATGCCGCCTTCCGGAGTGGTGAAGGCCTTGCTCGCCTCCACCAGCCGGACGATGGAATTCTGCATACTTCTGTTCCCCAAAATGTTATGCAAATAACGCTTGTGCGTTTCAGATATATGGATACCATTTGCCTATCGGAGTCAACGGCCACCAGAAGCCGTGATCCGGAAGCGGCCGGCAAGGGCCGTAGAGGGGCCGAACGGCCATGACCATCAGAGGAGAATGATGATGACAATGACGAATGGGGTGACGTGTGAAGGCAAGAGGCCTTTCGCCACCCGCGCACGTGGCGTGGCCGTTTTGCTGACGACACTTTCCGCTCTGTTCGGCACCGCCGAAGCGGCCGAGCTCAACATCTACAACTGGGGCGAATACATCAATCCGGCTGTCCTCAAGAAGTTCGAGGAAGAGACCCAGATCAAGGTCAACCTCTCCACCTATTCCTCGAACGAGGAGATGCTGGCGAAGATCCAGGGTGGGGCCACGGGTTACGACATCGTCTTCCCGTCGGTCCACATGCAGGACATCATGGCCAAGCTCGACCTGCTCGAAAAGACGGACATCAACGACTACGAGGGCTTCAAGAATATCGACCCGACCTTCCTTCGGGCCAAGAGCGATCCGAAGGGCGAGTATTGCCTACCTTACGCCTTCGGCTCGGTCGGCATCCTCTATAACCGCAAGCTGCTCGGCAAGGACGTGACCGGCTGGCGCGACCTGGTCGAGACGGTGAAGGCGAAGGGGCTGAAGTTCACGCTGCTCGACGACATGCGCGAGGTGCTTTCGGTGGGGCTGATCCTCAACGGTCACAAGGTCAATTCCACCGACCCGGCGGAATTGCAGCAGGCTGCCGATACGATCATCGCGATGAAGCCCGACGTTGCCGCCTTTACATATGACACCCGCCCGATGGTCGCCGCCGGCGATGTCGCGGCTGGTCACTTCTTCGTCGGCTCGATGGTCGATGTCTTCGCCAACCCCAAGGACCTCGGCTATGTGATCCCCGAGGAAGGAGCGACGATGTACCAGGAGGATATCTGCGTCCTGAAATCTGCCCCCAACAAGGACAACGCCATCAAGTTCCTGCAGTTCTATACGCGCCCGGAGGTCGCGGCGCTCAATATCGAGCAGCAGACCAACGGGACGGCCAACGTACCGGCGCGGCAATTGACCCCCGAGCAGATCAAGAACAGCAAGGAAATCAACCCGCCTTCGGAGACGATGCAGAAGCTGCAGATCTTCGAAGACCTCGGCCCCGGCGTGCGCCAGCTCGACCGGGTCTGGACGAAGGTGAAGACGGCGCAATAAAGACGCAATGCGACGACAGGAGCGGATGCGGCGGTTTGTTACCCGGCATCCGCTTCAAAAGCACTGCGTATTTCCTTACCTCCTGGCTGAGGATAAACATGCAGCAATTCAAAGTGCTCCAGCGACCTTTTTCCGTCTGATAAGACCGGTGGCGCTGTAGAATGGGAGGGGACGTGGCACCGCGCATCCTGAAGCTGCTGCGCAGCGACGAGATGAGACGCTCGAAGTCGGACAAGCTCATCGCCAACTACATCGAGCGCAACCTCGCCGAAATTCCTTTCGAGACGGCGCGCTCGATCGCGACCCGTCTCGAAGTGTCGCCGATGACTGTTGGGCGCTATCTTCGGCGTTTAGGTTTTGATGGTCTCGACCAGCTGAAACACGAACTCAGGCGTGACGGCTCCAACAATCCCGCCTGGCAGGTCAAGGGCTCGGTCGGCCGGTTGCGGGAGGATAACCGCGAAGGCAAGCTGCTCGCCGGCCTGATCCAGCAGCAGGTCGACAATCTCGGCATGATCTACGAGCTGACGACCGCCCCGGAATGGCAGCAGACGATCGACGCCCTGATTGCTGCGAGCGAAGTCTATGTCGCCGCCTATCAGAACGTTCGCGGCATCGCGCAATATTTCGCCAGCCAACTGTCCTATACCCGGCCGCGCGTGCAGTTCGTCGACGGACTCAACGGCACCTATGCCGAGCTGCTCGATGGCTCGGTCGAGGGGCGTGTGCTGTTCCTTCACGACGTGCGCCGCTTCGCCGCCAAGGCGCGGCCGCTCGCCGAGGAGGCCCGCCGCGCCGGCGTCAAGGTCATCCTCTATACCGACGAGTTCTGCCCCTGGGCACCTGAGGTCTCCGATATCTGCCTCATTGTGCCCGGGTCGCACGGTCCGCTGTGGGACGGGGCGGCGACAACCGTCGCGGTCATGGACCTGCTCTTGAGCAACATCATTGTCGTGCTCGGCGATGATGTCGGTGAGCGCGTCGCCCAGCTGACCCGGCTGCAGAACATCTTCGGCGATTTCGAGGACTAGAGCGCCGTGCGTTCGTTTGAACGCCCAAAGGACGCTCTAGCACTTTGATTCTAGAGCATCTTTCTGCCTCAAATGATTCCACTTGAGGGCAGGATGCTCGAGGCAGCGATACCAGGAAAAGTGTGCAGCGGTTTTCTGTCCGGAATCGGGTCCAAAAATCGAAGTCTCCGTTCAGCCCTGGGTCGCCTGCGGGATGTAATCCCGCGCAATATCGATCGATGTCGGGCGCCCATCGAGAAAGAGCTCACCGATGCGCGGCGCCGTCCGGGCGATGACCTTGCCAGCCTTGATCACGAACAACCGGTTTGGCTTCAGCCGCAGGGCCTCGCTGACATCGGCCGCCTGCAAGAGGACCAGATCGGCCTTGAAGCCCACCTCCAGCCCATAGCCCTCAAGGCCCATGGTTTTCGCCGAGTTCACGGTGATCGCGTCGAAGATCCTGCGCTTGTCCTCGATGCCGCCCATCTGCGTCACATGAACAGCCATATGGGCCACTTCCAGCATGTCGCCCGACCCCATCGAGTACCAGGGATCCATGACGCAGTCGTGCCCGAAGGCGACGTTGATTCCTGCCGCCATCAGTTCCCTGACCCGCGTCATGCCGCGCCGCTTCGGATAGGTGTCGTGGCGCCCCTGCAGCATGATGTTGATCAGCGGATTGGGGATCACGTTGATCTTCGCTTCCACCATCAGCGGGATGAGCTTGGAAACATAGTAGTTGTCCATCGAGTGCATCGAAGTGAGATGCGAGCCCGCAACGCGTCCCTGCAATCCGAAGCGCACGGTCTCGGCCGCCAGCGTCTCGATGTGGCGCGACAGCGGGTCATCGGTCTCGTCGCAATGCATGTCGACGGGCAGGCCGCGCTCGGCAGCGATGCGGCAGAGCGCCTCCACCGAGCGTGCGCCATCCTCCATCGTCCGCTCAAAATGGGGAATGCCGCCGACGATATCGACGCCCATGTCGAGCGCACGCTCAAGCGATGCGACGCCATCGGGCGCGCGGTAGTAGCCATCCTGCGGGAAGGCAACGAGCTGCAGGTCGATATAGGGCGCGACCTTCTGCCTGACCTCGAGCAGCGCTTCGGCCGTGACCAGCCGAGGATCCGACGTGTCCACATGGCTGCGGATGGCGAGAAGCCCCTGGCTGACGGCGAGATCGCAATAACGCAGCGCCCGCTCGACCAGCGCCTCCTTGGTCAAGGTTGGGCGCAACTCGCCCCAGAGCGCGATGCCCTCAAGCAGCGTGCCGGAGACGTTCATCCGTGGCAGGCCGAGCGACAGCGTTGCGTCCATGTGGAAATGCGGATCGCAGAAGGGTGGGCTCAGCAACCGGCCGGTGGCGTCGATCTCTTCGCCTGCGGTCGCGGCAAGGTTCGGCTCGATTGCGGCGATCTTTCCGCCCACAACACCGACATCAATGCCCTGGCGTCCGTCCGGAAGGTTGGCGTTGCGGATGATCAGGTCGAACATGGCTGGCTTCTCCAGATGTCAGCGCCGCTTGTGGACCAAGCTGGCATGCCTACGATCCGAAGCTCTTGCGATAGGCGGCCGGCGACGTGCCGAATCGACGAACGAAGGAACGACGGAAGGCGATATCGTCATGGAAGCCGATATCCGTGGCAATCTTTTTGAGTGGAATGCCGGTGTCTTCGGCAAGCCTGCGCCCCGCCTCCAGCCGCATGCTCTCCACATAGTCGGCGGGCGTCATGCCCACCTCCTGTTTGAACTGCCTGGAGAAGTTTCGCTCGCTCATGCCGACGCGCCGGGCAACCGCTGCGACGCCGAGGTCGGCAGAGAGATTGTCGGCAATAAAATCCTGAGCCGCACGAATGGGTGTCTTCTGTGCAAGCTGGCCGGCGAGTAGGGTGCTGAACTGGGTCTGGCCGCCGGGCCGCTTGAGAAAGACAACGAGTTCACGCGCGACCTTCAAAGCGATGTCCAGGCCGAGATCTTTCTCGACGATGGCAAGCGCCAGGTCGATGCCGGCCGTTACGCCGGCTGAGGTCCAGACGTTGCCGTCCATGGTGAAAATGCGGTTGGGCTCGAGTTTCACCTCTGGGAAGCGCTTGCCGAATTCCGCCGCTTGCGACCAATGCGTCGTCGCCCACCTGCCGTTTAAGAGGCCCGCCTCGCCGAGCACGAAGGCGCCGGAGCACACCGATCCGAAACGGCTGGCGCGAGCCGATGCTTCCTTCACCCAGGGGAGAAGCGATGCCGGCAGTGGCCGTTCATGAATGAGCGGATCCCCGGCCACAAGCAATGTATCGATGTCGGAAAAACCTTCCTCCAGCGACCGATCCGGCAGCAGCGTCAACCCGGAAGATCCGCGCACCGGACTGCCGGACGCGCTGACGACCTCCACGGAATAATGGTCGGTGCCGCTCTGACGGTTGGCCTCCGCAAACACGTCCGAGGGCCCGATGACGTCGAGAAGCTGCACGCCCTGCATGGCGACGATGGCGATCTTGTGAACGGCCATTAACGAACCTCGAACAATCTGCCGGTCAGGACGATGCTGACCGTACGATAGAAGACGACAGCGATGGCGCCGGCAAGAAACAGGAAGAACAGTCCCGCCAGGCCGGTCAGGATAGCGCTCCCGGCAGAAGCGGCATACCGGAAGAAGGCGATCGACAGGGCAGCAAGCGGAAAGCTGATGGCCCACCAGGTGACGCTAAAGGTAACATGGGAGCGGAACACCATCGGCGACAGGACGAGCATGAGAAACAGGGCAAAGTAGAATAGGACCGTGGCGAAGAGATCGACCGAACCCGTGACGTTAGTATAGGCGAGGAAGCCGACGGCAAAGGGGGCGACGAGAACCATGAGGGACGGCCGAGCCAGCGCCGGAAGCGGATCTTCGTGGCGCAACCGCGAGAAGATGAGCGCGATAAAGACCGCGGCGATGACGCTGCCGACCGAAAAGGCAAGCATATTGACTTCATGCGCCCAGGAGAACGGCATGGCGTGGCCGGTAACGGCGATATCAAGGGTGGCGACGCCGGGGATGAGTAGCGGCGGCAGGGTGGTATCGCGCGACTGCTGCCGGCCGAGGAAGCCTCTGGCGACGACATAGGCGAGGGCGAAGGTCAGCGCAGACGCGATGGTCCAGACGACCTCTGACAGCAGCGGGCTGTAAAGGTTCAGAAAGGCAGACTGCAGAAGCAGGCCGATTGCGACGGTCGCAAAGAAGTTGCTTTGAACCGGATGGGCGAATTCAGCGGCGACCAAGCCAGGGTGCCGGCGCCATTTGATGGCATAGCCCAGGGCAAGGCTCAGAAAGATCGAGGTACCGAGCCAGCCGACATATTCCCCGGGAAGGGCCGGCAGTCCGATCGTCCTGGTGGCTTCGCGCCAGGCGAGGCTCAGGCCCGTGATGCCCATTACCGATGCGAACAGGTTGATCGGAAGCTGCGAGATCGACCGCTTGGTCAGCGGCGTGCTGTTCGAGAGATCTATGGATTGAACGGTCATTGGCTTGTTCCTGTCCGAAAGAGTGCTGACAGGATTAAAACACGCTACACCTTTGTCTTGAATGATGCAAACAGTACGATTTCGGACTGGCTGCGTATGTTTCCGGCCAAGGATCGCTCAGTATCGCCGCCAGGTCGGTTGCCGACCACCGCGGCCGGGTCACGGTGCCCCGTAGCTGCGCCAGAGAACATAGAGGCTGACGGAAAAGATGATGGCGCGGATAATCTGCGTCAGCGTATCGCGCTGGGTCGCAAGCCGGGTGGAGACAAAGGTGCCGACGATTCCGCCCAAAATGCCGCCGGCGATGAAGTAGCCGGCGATGCGCCAGTCCACCAAACCCGAGGAAGCGTAGTTGATCGCGGTCGTCAGGCCGAAGGTGCCGACGGCAAGCAACGACGTGCCGACCGCATTGATGAGCGGCATGCCGGTTGCAAGCAGGAGGCCGGGGACGATCAGGAAACCGCCGCCGATGCCGAAGAAACCGGAGCAGGTACCGGTCAAAAGCGCCGTCACTCCGGTCTTGCCGTGCGTCCCGATCGAAAGCGATTGCGGCGTGGCCGCCGTGTCGCACTTTACCTTTTTCATGGCGAAGCTGACGAACATCATCACCAGCCCGAACAGGAACAGTAGGCGCTGGCCGTCGACCAGTTTGCCGAGGCTGGAGCCAAGATAGGCGCCGAGCGAGCCGGCCACCGTGAAAATCAGAGCGCACCGCCACCAGAGGTGGCCGCGAAGCGCATGGCTGATGAGGTTGAGATAGGCGTTTGCGGAAACGGCGAGCGCTCCGGTGCCGAGCGCCGTATGTACGTCGCGAATGCCGACCACATAGATGAGGAGCGGGGTTGCCAGGATCGAGCCGCCGCCACCGATCAGGCCGAGCGTGAAGCCGGTGAGCGAGCCGGAGCCGATCGCGAGCAGCATTTGCTGGAAAGGATCCGCCACGATGCCTCTACCCCCAGACCGAACCGGGAAGGGCGTCGAGCGGGATTTTCAGGTAGCGCCGGCCATTGTCTTCGGTGGCCGGGAGCTCGCCGCCGCGGACATTCACCTGCAGCGCATGCAGAATGAGTTTCGGCATCGGCAAGGTACGGTCGCGCGCCTCGCGCAAGCCGACGAAATCGGTCTCGGACTTGCCGGCGACATGGGGGTTTTTGGCCTTCTGCTCCGCGACCGTGCTTTCCCAGCGCGCCTCGCGGCCTCCTGCGCAATAGTCGTGGCCGGTGAAGAGCCGAGTCTCATCCGGCAGTGCCAGGATCGCCTGGATCGAGCGCCAGAGGTCGGCAGCGCTTCCGCCGGGAAAATCGGCACGGGCCGAGCCGCTATCGGGCATGAACAGCGTGTCGTGAATGAAGGCTGCGTCGCCGATCACATAGCTGATCGACGCGAGCGTGTGGCCGGGCGAATGCAGGACGCGAGCCTTGAGCTCGCCGATCCGGAACGTCTCGCCGTCAGTAAACAGCCGGTCCCACTGCGAGCCGTCGCAGGCGAAATCCGGCCAGTTATAGATCGCTTTCCAGATCCGCTGCACGCCCTTCACGTGTTCGCCGATCGCCGTCGGCGCTCCCGTCCGGGCCTTGAGATAGCGCGCCGCCGAGAAATGGTCGGCATGAGGGTGGGTGTCGAGGATCCATTCGACGGTCAGGCCTTTGGCCGCGACATGGTCGATGATCGCGTCGGCATTCCGCGTGGCGGTCGAGCCCGACTTCTCGTCGAAATCGAGCACCGGGTCGATGATCGCGCATTTGCCCGTCGCCGGATCGGCAACAACATACTGGATGCTGCCGGTGCGGGCGTCGTAAAAGCCGGTCACATCGGGCTTATGCATAGGCGAGCGCCTCTTCAGCCGTTGCGCACGGGAAGAAGATGGCGCGAGCGGGGTCAAAATCGTAATCGGCTTCGAAGGTGGGCGCGTCCGCCGCCAGCTGGGCGACGCAATCGAGGATGAACTTCACCTTTTCGTCCGAAAGCAGGACGCTGAAGTTCAGCCGTGTGAACCCGGGCTTCTCGATCTCTTCGCCGGCGAGGATCGCCTGTCGGATCTGTTCGGAGTGTTCGGCATCGATCGACAGTAGCCGGTGTACGTAGGGCCCGGCACAGGCGCAGCCGCCGCGTGCCTGGATGCCGAAGCGATCGCTGAGCATGCGAGTAACGAGCTGCTGGTGGACATAGCCGCCCTTGCCGTTCCTGATGCGGAAGGAGAAGATCGGCAGGCGATCCGGTTCCTTAAGGCCGAGCAGCTCCAGCTGCGGGACGGTCTTCCAGGCGGCAAAGGCCTGTTGGGCCAGCGCGCGGTTGCGCCTTTCCATTTCTTCAAGACCGATCGCATGCTTGACGATGAAGGCGAGGGCTGCGCGGATGTCGCCGACGACATTCGGTGTTCCCGCTTCTTCGCGTGCTTCGAGATTGCCGCTGTAGTCGTGGGTATCAGGCGAAACGAACTTCACGGTGCCGCCACCCGGCCAGGTCGGTTTGTCGGTCACGACGCCGTCGCGGCGAACGATCAGGATGCCGGAGGCGCCCGGACCGCCGATGAACTTGTGCGGCGAGACGACAATGGCGTCGATCTCGAAACCGGCAGGCGACATGGAAATCGGAATGTAAGGACCGGCGCCGGCATAGTCCCAGATCATCTTCGCGCCGGCCGCCTTGACCATCCGGGTGATCGCCGCGACGTCGCTGGTGATGCCGGTGATGTTCGAACCGGCGGACAGGGCGCAGATGGTCAGATCAGGCGCACCGGCGTTGAGCGCTTGGGCAAGCTCGGCAAGGTCCGGCCCGCCCGCCTGGCATTCGGCCAGTTCGACGATCTCAGCACCGCTTTCACGCCATGGCAGGATGTTGGAGTGGTGCTCGTAGGGCCCGATGATGACGCGGACTTCTTTGCCTGCCGCTACGGCTTCGGCAACGCCGAACAGCTTGACCAACCGGTTGATGCCCGAAGTGGCGCCGGAACCGGTGAATATCACGGCGTGGTCGGCAGTCGCGCCACAGAATTCGCCGATCAGCGCGCGCGCTTCCCGCCGCAACCGGGTCATGAAGCCGCCGCAATAGGAGGCTTCCGTGTGGCTGTTGGCGTAATAGGGCAGGACTTCGTCGAGCACGAAGCTTTCGATCACCCGCAGTGCCCGGCCGGAAGCGACATAGTCGGCATAGACGAGCGGCTTCGTGCCGTATGGGCCGACGATCTGCGCCTTCGCGCCGACGAGATCGTCGCGAAGATCGGCAATCACGCCCGGGCGGTTCAAAGCCTGGCGGAACTTGGCAAGCGGGCTAAGCTCCTCACAGGAGTGGCGGTGAACTGTTGGAACGATCATCTCGCTGACCTCCCTTGGAGCGAACATTGACAGCGATTATATTCCCCTTCATGGTCAAAAAATTCACCTATCTTCCTGCGCCAGCCGCGCTGTATTGTGTCAAATGATCGAAGAATCATCAAAAATAGATAGTTTTGATCTGAAGATCATGACGTTGCTGCAAAAGGATTCGAGCCTCTCGCAGCGTGAGTTGGCCGAGCGGGTCGGGTTATCGCAAAATGCCTGCTGGCGGCGCCTTCAGCGTCTGCAGTCGATCGGCATGATCCGGGGTTCGCACTGCGACATCGATCTCAGTGCTCTGGGCCTGGATCTGACGGTGATCGTGATGATCCGCACACGCCATCACTCCAAGGAATGGAGCGACGGCTTCCGGCAGCATGTCGAGCGACTGCCGGAAGTGATCGACTTCTACAGGATCGGCGGGGACTGGGACTATCTAATCAAGGTGGTGACCCGGGGCATGGGCGGCTACGACGCCTTTTATCAGAAGCTCATCACCAACTTCGATCTCGCCACGGTCACGGGCTTCTTTTCCATGGAGGCGATCATCAACAATCGCCCGGTGGATCTCAGCCGGTTGAAGTAAGGCGCCGGGCTCCGGCGCCCCATTTTGTGGTCACATCACGCCGAAGCGCTCGAAGGCCTCGACCGTGCTCATGCCGCCCTCGATCGCGAGGCGCACCTTGCTTTCGGTTTCGGCCTTTTCCAGCGCCAGCGCGATTGCTTCCCGTTCCGCCTCGCGCGGGATGACGAGCACGCCGTCACGGTCGCCGAAGAGGATATCGCCCGGCCGGATGCGGATGCCGCCGATCTCGATCGGGATACCGTAGTCGACGACCTTGCCGCGCGGCCCCTGGTCCTGCGCATAGGATCCGTAGCAGAAAGTCGGAAAGTCGAGCGCAAGAATGCCGGCGCTGTCGCGGCAATAGCCGTCGCAGATCGCGCCGGCGGCTTTTAGTTTCATTGCACGGGTCGACATCAGCTCGCCCCAGACGGCGTAACGTGGCGAGGAGCCGGAACAGACATAGATCTCTTTGGGTTTCAGGCTATCGAGCGCGTGGAACATCAGGCCGAACGGTTTCGAGCTGAATTCCGAATGGCCGCTCGCCTCGGCGGTTGCGAAGAAATCGGCTTCGAGTACGGGCATCGCCCGCCCGACGGCGACCATGTCGTCGCGGAGTGCCCGGATCTGCGGCGGCAGGAACTGGTGTTGCAGCCCCATCGTGTCGAGGATGTCGCCGACCACGGCCGTGAACAGACGGCTGCGCATGGCGGTAAACAGTTCGGTATCGTCTTCAAAACGTGTCATTTCTCTTCCCTCAAGCCATGTGTGCCATGGCGGTAGCGATGCCCTGCATCACGCCTCTGATTTCCGCGAGGCCCTTCAACCGGCCGATCAGCGAATAGCCGGGGTTGATCCGCTCCTTGCCGATGTCGTCGGCCAGGAGGTGCCCGTGATCCGGGCGAAGCGGGATTTGCCAGTCGGCGCGGCCTTCCTGTAGCCGACGCTCCTGTTCCTGCATCAGCGCAAGGATCACTGCCGGCATGTCGCTCGATCCGCCGAGATGATCGGCCTCGTAAAAGGAGCCGTCCTCCTCCCGCTGGACATTGCGCAGGTGGGCAAAGTGAATGCGTGGGCCGAATTCACGAACCATGGCTGGCAGATCATTGTCGGTGCGCGTGCCATAGGATCCGGTGCAGAAGGTGATGCCGTTGGCTTGGCTGTCGACGGCGGCGAGGATGCGCCTTACATCCGCGGCCGTCGAAACGATGCGCGGCAGGCCATAGAGCGAAAAGGCCGGATCATCGGGGTGGATGCAAAGCCGGATACCGACCTCCTCCGCCACCGGAACGATCTCCTTGAGGAAGCGCGCCAGGTTGGCATGTAGGGCGTCTGCCGTCACGCCGTCATACTCGGCAAGGGCGGCCAGAAAGCTCGCCCGATTGAACTGCCGCTCGGTTGCCGGCAGGCCGGCAATGAGATTGCGTTCGATCCGGTCGATCTTCGCCTGGTCCATCTGATCGAAACACTGGCGGGCGGCGAAAATCTGCCGTTCGGAGTAACTATCCGCGACGCGCGGCCGCTTCAGCACGAAGAGATCGTAGGCGGCAAAGTCGACCGCGTCGAAGCGCAGCGCATAGCCGCCATTCGCCAACGGCTGCATCAGCTCGGTGCGCGTCCAGTCGACCACCGGCATGAAGTTGTAGCAGACAGTCGTGATACCCGCGCGCGCCAGCGCTCGCAGCGTGTCCTTGTACCAGCCGATGTAGCGGGCGCTGTCGGCGGTCGCGAGCTTGATCGAGTTGTGAACCGGGATGCTCTCGACGACACTCCAGCGCATACCGGCGGCTTCAATCAGCGCCTTTTGGGCAAGGATCGCTTCATCCGACCAGGGCGATCCGTCATAGATATGATGCAGCGCCGAGACGATCCCTGTGGCCCCCGCCTGCCGGATATGGCTGAGCGGCACCGGATCATTTGGCCCATACCAGCGAAAACACTCTTCCATCAGTCTCATGCAGAACTCCTACCCCGCGTCAGTGGCTATTGTTGGACCACGCCTGTCAATAATGTCCGATTGGTCCAACAATTCAAGCCTTATGGACGCAATTTCGGACGATGTCGGTAACTTTGCGCGAAATTTGAGAGATTGCGCTTGACTGAACGCGCAAACTGGACCAACAAATAGAGCATCGCAGGGAGGATGGCCGGTGAGCAGTTCTGTACGAGAAGAGGCGTTGTCGGGTGTGGAGCCCGTCGAGCCAGGCAAGACCTCGGCCGTGGACCGGCTGGTCGAGCAGATCCGCGACATGATCTCCGAGCGCGGTCTCGGTATCGGCGATGCGCTTCCGACCGAGCGCGATCTTGGCGAACAATTCCAGGCCGGGCGCAACACGGTGCGGGAGGCGCTGCAGGTGCTGCGCGCCTATGGCATGGTCGAGACGCGACCGAAGGTTGGCGCCGTTATCAGCGGCGGCCACGGCGAGGCGATCCGCCGGCTCTTTGCTTTTCACAACGGCATCTCGCCGGACTCTTTCCGCGACCTGCAGGGCTTCCGCCGCATCATCGAGACGGGTGTCGGCGAGCACATCATCCTGACGGCTGCTGACGCCGATTTCGACCGGCTGGATGCGATCAACGCGCGGATCCTAGAAGCGGACAGCGTCGAGGAAGCGGCGCAGTGCGACTACCAGTTCCATCAGGCGATCGTGGAGCTATCCGGCAATCGCACGACGGTCGCCGCCTACCACATGCTGCGCTCGGTGATCGAGGAGGTCATGCGGCTCGGCAAGGCGGAGCGCCCGGTGCATGCGGCGACTTTCGAGGCCCATGCCGAGATCATCAGGGCGCTGAGGGCCCGCGACCGCATCGCCTACGTCTACCTGATGAGCCGCCACCTGGAGTTCGGCATCCGCTTCGTCGATGCCGTGCCCGGCGGCCAGCCGTCGCGATGAGCACATAGAGATTTTCGCCTGGACCGCTCCCCAAATGGGCGGTGCTGGCATCCGTTTGCCGGATCCACTCGCCCGTTGGTCCGGCGGCACGAACAGGGCACTTGGGAGGAGAACCGACATGAACAATTCGAAACGTCACATTCTGGCGCTTGCAGCATTGCTTGCCACCGTCAGCCTTGCGCCGGGTGCGGCACATGCCGGCGGCAAGGCGATTGCCGGCATCGTATTCCAGCAGGACCAGTATTTCCGCGGCATCCAGATCGGGATGGAAAAGGCGGCCGAAGCCGCCGGCGACGAACTTCTGGCCGGCAACAGCGACAGCAAGCTGGAGAAGGAAGCCCAGCTCATCGACACCTACATCGCCCGGGGCGTGAACTCGATCGTCGTGGCGCCGCTTTCGGCGGACGCTTCGGTACCGGCGCTGAAGAAGGCGCGTGACGCCGGCATCACGGTCGTCACCTACGGCACCTCGGCCAATGGCGACGTCGCACAGGCGACGGTGACGAGCTCGGATCGCGATATCGGCATCGGCACCGGCAAGGCCGCGACCGATTTCTTAAAGACGCTCGGCAATGGCGAGAAGGTCAAGATCGGCACGCTCGCCTTCAAGGCGCTGCTGCCTGAGCAATCGAATGCCCGCGTCGATGGTTTCCTGAGTGTCGTCAAGGATCAGGTGGACATCGTCGCGCAACAGGACGCCTGGCTCGCCGAAAAGGCACTGGCCGTCGCCAGCGACATGCTGACGGCCAATCCCGATATCCGGGTGATCTATGCGGCCAACGAAGGCGGCACCATCGGTGCGGTGCAGGCGGTCAAGAAGGCGGGTCTTGAAGGCAAGGTCTTCGTCTTCGGCACCGACGGTTCCGAGCAGCTCGCCAACATGCTCTTGAACTCCGACAACGTGCTGCAGGCGACGACGGCGCAGCAGCCGCTCGAGGTCGGCAAGCAGGCAATCGAAGCCGCGCAGAACCTGCTCGACGGCAAGAAGATAGAGACCAAGGTCAACGTGCCCGTTCTGCCTCTGACACGCGTCAACGCTGAAGGGGTCGCTGCCTACAAGGAAGGCCTGAAGGCCCTGAAGTAAGAGCCTAAAAGTGAACCGAGCGGCGGGCATCGCCGCCGCTCCTTCGCCGCCGACAGCAGGAAAACCGCATGAGCTATCCGCAACTAAGGTCAGCCGCGTTGCAAGGGGTGCAGGGACGGCTGGACTTTCGGACCGTGACCAAGCGTTACGGCCCGACTGTCGCCCTCTCCGAATTCACCCACAGCTTCGCACCCGGCCAGGTGCATGCCCTCATGGGCAAGAACGGCTCGGGCAAGTCGACGCTGGTCAAGCTTCTCGCCGGCGTGACCGAGCCGACATCGGGCACGATCAGCGTCAATGGCGAGGACCGCCACTTCACCTCGCCGCACGACGCCTTTGCCGCCGGCATTGTCACCGTGCACCAGGAGCTCTCGCTGGTGCCGGAGCTCTCTGTCGGCGAGAACATCTTTCTCGGTCGGCTGCCGCACCGCCGCCGCGCCGGTTTCAGCGTCGTCGACTGGGCGGGCCTGCACAAGCGCGCCGGTGAGTTGCTGGCCGACATGGGGCTTGCGATCGATTCCCGCCAACCGGTCTCCGCACTCAGCGTCGGCCAGCAGCAGGTGGTCGAGATCGTCAAGGCAATGTCCTTCAACCCGTCTATCCTGCTTCTGGACGAGCCGACCTCGGCGCTGGCTTCCCGCGAAGTCAAACAGCTCTTCGCGCTGATCGAGCGGCTGCGCGCCCGTGGCGTGACGATGATCTACATCACCCACCGCATGAGCGAACTCTTCGAAATCGCCGACACTTGCACGGTGATCCGCGACGGCCACTATATCGGCTCGGTCGCGATGAAGGAGACGACGCCATCTGCAATTGTCGGCATGATGTTCGGCGATGCGGCGCGCGCCACACGTCCGCCGCGGCGAACGCTTGACCGCGCCAAACCCGTGCTCGAGGTCCGCAATCTCAGTCGGGCCGGACATTTTCAGGATGTCTCCTTCGAGCTCTATCCCGGCGAGATCCTCGGCATCGCCGGTCTGCTCGGTGCCGGCCGCACCGAACTCATGCGGGCGATTTTTGGGGCCGACCGGATCGACGGCGGTTCGGTCACGTTCGACGGTCGCGACATGACCGGTGCCAGCCCGCGCGACATGCGCAAGGCCGGCCTCGGCTACACGCCGGAAAACCGCAAGGAAGTCGGCCTCGTGCAATCGCTTTCGACGGCCGACAATCTCTGTATGGCAAGCCTCGGTCCGATCTCGCGCAACGGTTTCATCTCGCGCGGGCGCGAGCAGCCGCATGTCCGTCGCCAGATCGCCGATCTGCACATCAAGTGCGGCGATCCGGAACTGCCGGTGTCGTCGCTTTCCGGCGGCAACCAGCAGAAGGTGGTGATCGGCAAATGGTTGAATCGGCAGCCCTCGGTGATGTTCTTCGACGAGCCGAGCCGCGGCGTCGACGTCCAGGCCAAGCGGCAGATCTTCGACATCATCTGGCAGCAGGCGGCTGACGGTCTCGCCAGCATCTTCGTCTCGACGGAACTCGAGGAAGTGCTCGAAGTCGCCGACCGCATCCTCGTCATGCACCACGGCGCTGTCGTCGCCGAGGTGGATCCGACGAAAACCGACCTTACCGAACTTTACGGTCTGTGCATGGAAGGGGCCAAGCAATGACACTTGTGAGCCAAACGACCGAAGCTGGTGGCCAGAACACGCCGCTCAAGTTCCTCAAAACCTACCCGATGGAGATCATTCTCGCGGCGCTGGTGATCTTTCTGATCCTGGTCGCGCCCGGCTTCGCCTCTACCGGCAATGTGCTGAACGTGCTGCGCACGGTCTCGATGCTCGGCATCATCGCCTTCGGCATGACCGCCGTGATCATCAGCGGCGAAATCGACCTTTCGGTCGGAGCCGGTGCCGCGCTCGCCGGCTGCATCGTCGCCTGGTTCGCCGACCGCTTCGCCGGTGTCTTCGGCGACTGGGGTGCGGTCACGGTCGGTTTTGGCGTGGCGCTGTTGCTCGGCTTCACGCTCGGCTACCTCACCGGTCGCTTCCGGCAATGGTTCAACGTGCCGACCTTCATCACCACGCTCGCGCTCTTCGCGGCGCTGCGCGGTGTCGCCAACCTGATCACCGGCGGCTTCCCGATGTCGTCCTTCCCGCTGGGCTTCGATTTCCTCGGCGGCGGCTATCTCTTCGGCATTCCGTTCCCGGTCTATATCTTCGCGCTGACCTTTGCCGCCATGCACTTCCTGATGAAGTACACGAGCTTCGGCCGCGAGGTTTATGCCGTCGGCGGCAATATGGAGGCGGCCCGTCTTTCCGGCATCGACATCTGGAAGGTGAAGGCGCTGACGCTCGGCCTCACCGGCGCGCTGACGGCCGTCTCCGGCACGCTGATCGCCTCGCAGATCGGGGCCGGAACCGGGACGACCGCGACCGGCATGGAACTTGACGTGATCGCGGCCGTCATAATCGGCGGCACGTCGCTTTTCGGCGGCAAGGGCCGCATCTGGTGCACGCTGATCGGCGTTCTCTTCCTTGGCTGCATCTCCAACGGCATGACGTTGATGAATGTCAGCGAATATTGGCAATACGTCGTGCGCGGCGGCATCATCCTCGGCGCCGTGCTTCTCAACCAGGTCCTGGAACGGGTGCGTTGAGACCGGAGTGGGGTGCCAGCATCCCGCTCCAACTTACGAGTTTCGCGGAGACAATCATGACTGAATTCAAGGGAAAAATCGCGCTGGTCACCGGCACTTCGGGGATCGGCCTCGCTTCGGCAATCCGTCTCGCTTCGTCGGGCGCGACCGTGATTGCCTGCGGCAACGACATCAATACCAACGAAGCCTTCGACCGCATCGCCAGGGAACGCGAGCTGCCGATGTCGACGCGGCTGACGGACGTTTCCGTCGAGGCCGAGGTGGAAGCAGCGGTGCGCGAAGCGGTGCTGCGCCATGGTGGCCTCGATATCATCGTCAATGCTGCGGCCGTGCACCCCTATGGCACGGTTCTCGATACCAGCGCCGAGACCTTCGCGCGCTGCCTCTCGGTCAATGTCGGTTCGATCTACCTGACCGGCCGCTTCGGCATTCCGGAAATGATGAAGCGCGGCGGCGGCGCCATCGTCAACATCTCCTCGGTGCAGGGCCATGCCTGCCAGCAGAACGTCGCGGCCTATGTCGCCTCCAAGGGCGCGATCCATGCACTGACCCGTGCCATGGCGCTCGATCACGCGGCGGCGAAGGTCCGGGTGAATTCGGTGAGCCCCGGCTCGGTGCGCACGCCGCTGCTTTCGCTTGCTGCCCGCACCTATGGCGGCGAGGGCGTCAGCGAAGCGGAAGCCTTCGCCCGCTTCGGTGCCGCGCATCCGATCGGCCGCATCGGCGAGCCGGAGGAGGTGGCCGAACTCGTCGCCTATCTCGCCTCCGACCGCGCCGCTTTCGTCACCGGTTCGGATTTCCGCATCGACGGCGGCCTCACTGCCGGTATCGGCGTCAAGTAATCAGACAGGAATTGATAAGATGAAGATCGGCCTCGGGCTTTACCGGGAACAGCTCACCCCGGACAATTTTCAGTTTGCGCAGCAGGCAGGTGCGACCCATGTGGTCGCGCATCTGACCAACTATTTCGCCGGCAAGGATCCTAAGATCGACAGCGGCGACCAGGGCGGCTGGGGCGATTGCTCTGGCGATCGGCTCTGGTCTTTCGAAGAACTGTCGGCGCTGGTGAAGGATGTGCGCGCCGGCGGCCTGGAGGTGGCAGCGATCGAGAACTTCTCGCCGCGCTTCTGGTCGGACGTGCTTTTGGACGGGCCTGAACGCGCCCAGCAGATCGAGGGGCTGAAGCAGCTCATCCGCGACGCCGGCCGCGCCGGCATTCCCTGCATAGGCTATAACTTCTCGCTTGCCGGCGTCTATGGCTGGACGCGTGGCCCCTATGCCCGCGGTGGTGCCGAATCCGTCGGCTTCGGCGTCGAGAACAACATTGCACCCAGCCCTGACGCGCCGATTCCCGACGGCATGGTCTGGAACATGCGCTATCGCCGTGGTGTCGCGGGTGCCGCTTCGGTCTCCGTCAGTTCGGCGGAGCTCTGGGATCGGCTTGCCCATTTCTTGAAGGAAGTCGTCCCGGTCGCCGAGGAGGCGGGTGTGGTGCTCGGCGCCCATCCGGATGATCCGCCGGCGGAGGAGTTGCGCGGCACTGCGCGGCTCGTCAATCGGCCAGAAAAATACGACCGGCTGATGGCGATCGTCGACTCGCCGTCGAACGGGCTGGAACTCTGCCTCGGCTCGCTGCAAGAGATGCCGGGCGGCGATATCTACGAACATGTGCGCCGCTTCGCCCGCTCCGGCCGCATCGGCTACATCCACTTCCGCAACGTGCGCGGAAAGATGCCGCGCTATGTCGAAACCTTCGTCGACGAGGGTGATATCGACATGGCCGAGATCATCCGCATCCTGCGCGACGAAAACTACCAGGGCGTGATGATCCCCGATCATACGCCGGCCATGACCTGCGGCGCCTCCTGGCACGCGGGCAAGGCCTTTGCGCTCGGTTACATGAAGGCGCTGGTGCAGAACGCCGAGGCGCTCGGGCCGTCGCGGTCGATCTCCACGTGCGTGGCGGCGGAATAGGAGGCGGCGATGGCCCGTGAGCTGATCTGTGTCGCGCCCGTTGGCGACCGTTGCGGCGAGGGAGCCGTCTGGTCGGCCACGGAAGCGGCACTCTACTGGACCGACATCAATCGGTTCCTCATCCATCGCTACGACGAGGCGATGCGCGCAGTTAGAACTTGGCTGTTCGAGGAGCCGGTGGTCGCGATCTCGCTGACGCAGGAAGATGGCCGGCTGCTCGTCGCACTCGGCTCGAAGCTGATCTGGTGGTGGCCGCAGACGGATCGGCGTGAGGATCACGGCTTCGTCCTGCCCGGCGCGCCGCGGGTGCGCCTCAATGACGGTCGCACTGATCCGGCCGGAAATTTCTGGGTCGGATCGATGAAGAACAATGTCCTGCCCGATGGTCAGCTTGGCGAGGTTGGGCCGGGGGAGGGTATTCTCTACCGGATCGCGCGCGATGGGGCCGTTACCGAATGGCGGCACGGCCTCGGTATCTCCAACACGCTCTGCTGGAGCCCGGATCGAGGAACCTTCTACTTCGCCGATACGCTGGCAAACGAGATCTATGCCTTCGACTATGATGCCGGGGCCGGCGCGATATCCGGCGAACGGCATTTTTTCACCGGCTTCGATCGCGGCTCGCCCGACGGTTCGGCAATCGACAGCGAGGGGTATCTCTGGAACTGCCGCTATGGCGGCCGTTGCATAGCCCGGATTGCGCCCGACGGCAGCCTTGCCGAGGTGATCGACATGCCGGTCACCAACATCACCACCTGCACCTTCGGCGGCGCGGACCTCAAAACGCTTTACATCACCACGGCCGGCTCGGGACCGGGCGAACGCCTTGCCGGCAGCCTCTACGCCATGCGGGTCGAGGTCGCGGGCCTTCCGGAGAACCGCTACGGGATAGCGACCAAGTGAGCGCGATGACGACGAGACGTGCGCTTGCCTGGGCGCATGGGTGCCTGTCGGTGCAGTCGCTCGGCGGCATGTTCGGCCCAGTGCTGTTCCTCTTGCCGGACGGGCGACAGGTCAGTCCCTTGCATGTCGCGCCCTGGGGCAATGATCCGAAGCGTGGGACCTTGCCCGAGATCTTGCAGGAGCTTCGCGGCGAGTGGCCCTGCGTTCCCTTCGGCAGCGACGCCGAGCGGTCGCTCCCCGCAGGCTGGTCCGCAACAGGCGAGAGCTTCGACGGCGCCGGCGTGCCGCATGGTCACAGCTCGAATGTCCAGTGGATCTGGGGCGACTGCGACGACCGACAGATCACCATGGAATGCCACTATCCCGAGGATCACCCGATCCGCTTGCTTCGCCGGCATATCGTGCCGGATTCGAAGGCGGCTGCCGTCGACCTCACGCTGGAAATCGAGGGCCGGCGTCCGTGCCGCCTTCCGATCGGTCTGCATCCGACGTTCCGGCTGTCGCCGCGGCCGGGTTCGGTCGTTATCGAGCCGGGCAGCTACGATTGGGTCTGGAGTTTTCCTGGCGATGTCGAGCCGGGTGCGGCGCTATTTGCGCTCAATCGGCGTTGGTCCTCGCTCAAGAGCGTTGAGACCCGCGACGGTGCGGCTCATGATGCGGCACAGGTGCCGCTTGTCGAAGACACCGAGGACCTGCTTCAGCTCTCGGGCATCGACGGCAGTCTCGCGCTCCATTACCGCGACGAGGGCTTTCGCGCGCGGCTGTCGTGGCAGAAGGAGCACTTTCCAAGCCTCCTGCTCTGGTACAGCAATCGCGGCCGCAAGGCCTATCCCTGGGACGCGCGGCATGTGGCGCTTGGCGTCGAGCCGATCGCTTCCGCCTTCGATCTCGGGCCGGCAATCTCTACCGGCGCCAATGCCCTGGCGTCTTCCGGCATCGCGACCGCAATCGCCTTCGAGCCCGACCAGACCTTCACCACCCACTACCGGCTTTCCGTCGAAGCCGCTCCCATGGGCTGAGCCGACGCGCTCGCCGAAACGTTGCAATTGAAAGGCCAAGAGAATGAAACTGCTGCGTCTCATCATCGACGGCTCCGCTGTGCCCTGCATTCTCGATGGCGAGGGCAGGGCGCGGGATGTCTCCTCGCTCGTGCAGGACTTCACGGCAGAAACCCTGACAGCTGTCATGGTGGCGCTGTCTGGCATTGATCTATCGGCCCTACCCGTGATGCCGGTGATCGACGCCGATATCCTGCCGCCGGTCGCAAGGCCGGGCACGATCTGGTGCGTCGGGCTCAACTACTCCGACCACGCGGAAGAGGCGGGTCTGACGGTGCCGGCTGAACCGATCCTTTTCAACAAGGCGGCCGGAACCTATTGCGGTCCGAACGCGCCGCTTCTTCATTCTGAAAAAATGTCGAAGCTCGACTGGGAGGTCGAACTCGGCATCGTCATCGGCAAACGGGCGCTCAATGTATCCCGCGCCGACGCAATGGAGCATGTCTTCGGCTACTCCGTCGTCAACGATGTCTCCGAACGCGCCTGGCAGATGGAGCGCGGCGGCCAGTGGGTGAAAGGCAAGAGCTTCCCGAACTTCTGCCCGACGGGCCCCTGGCTCGTGACCCGAGACGAAATGCCGGACCCGCAGGCGCTTTCGATGTGGCTCGACGTCAACGGCGAACGCATGCAGTCAGGCACGACCGCGCGCATGATCTTCGACGTCGCAACCATCGTCTCCTACATGAGCGAGTTCTGCGTGCTGGAGCCCGGCGATCTCATCTGCACCGGCACGCCGCCCGGCGTCGGCATGGGCAAAAGGCCGCCGCGTTATCTGAAGCCCGGTGATGTGGTGGAACTCGGCATCGACGGCCTCGGTCGCCAGCGTCAGATCGTTCAGTCCCTCTAGATCGATACGGAAAGGCCTGACCATGAATGGAAATACGGGACGATTGGCGGGGCGTTTGGCCATGGTCACCGCCGCCGGCCAGGGCATCGGCCGCGCCGTCGCCGAGCGGTTGATGGCCGAGGGTGCGGAGGTCCACGCCAGCGACATCAATGCCGACCTGCTCTCCACCCTCGACGGCGCCAGGACGACGAGGCTTGATGCGACGGACCACGCGGCAGTGGCCGCCTACTTCGCAGCCTTGGCCCGGGTCGATATCCTCGTGCATGCGGTCGGCTACGTGCACCAGGGCACGATCGAGGAGTGCTCGGCCGAGGACTGGCGTCGCTCGGTCAACATCACGCTCGACAGCGCCTATAACGTCATTGCCGGCGCGATCCCGAAGATGAAGGCCCATGGCGGCAGCATCATCACCATCGGTTCGGTCGCCTCCTCGATCAAGGGCTTCCCTCGGCGAGCAGCTTACGGTGCCGCCAAGGGCGGCGTCATCGGGCTCACCAAGGCCGTTGCCGCCGACTACGTCTCAGAGGGCATTCGCTGCAATTCGGTCTGCCCGGGAACCGTCGCCTCGCCGTCGCTGGAAGAGCGTATCGGCGAACTCGGTGAAAAACTCGGAAGCCGGGACGAGGCCCACAAGTCCTTCATTAGCCGGCAACCGGCCGGGCGCTTCGGCACGGTCGAGGAGGTCGCTGCGATCTGTGCCTTTCTGGCTTCCGACGAGGCGGCCTTCATCACCGGGCAGGCAATCAATATCGACGGTGGCATTACGATCTGAGCGTTGCCTTCGTTCAAGTCCGCCAAATGCAAAACACCTCCGAATGTTCTCCGGAGGTGTTCGTTTTCGTACCGTCGAATGGCATCGGTTTGACGCCATTCGAGATCGTTTGTCGATCAGGCCGACAGTGCCTTGAACGCGGCGAGGATGGCATCGCCCATTTCCGTCGTGCCGACCTTCTTCGCACCCTCGGCCATGATGTCGCCGGTGCGGATGCCCTGGTCGAGCACCGCGGCGATCGCCTTTTCCAGATTGTCGGCTTCCGTCACCAGGTTGAAGGAATAACGCAGGCACATGGCAAAGGAGGCGATCATCGCGATCGGGTTGGCAATGCCCTTGCCGGCAATGTCGGGGGCCGAGCCATGCACCGGCTCGTAGAGCGCCTTGCGCTTGCCGGTCACCGCATCCGGGGCACCGAGCGAGGCCGACGGCAGCATGCCGAGCGAGCCGGTCAGCATGGCGGCGACGTCCGACAGCATGTCGCCGAACAGGTTGTCGGTGACGATGACGTCGAACTGCTTGGGCTGGCGCACCAGCTGCATGCCGCCGGCATCGGCCAGCATGTGCTCGAGCTGCACGTCAGAATATTTCGCCTTGTGGGTCTCGGTCACCACCTGGTTCCACAAGACGCCCGACTTCATGACGTTGCGCTTTTCCATCGAGCAGACGCGGTTCTGCCGCGTGCGCGCCAGTTCGAAGGCGACGCCGGCGATGCGTTCGATCTCGTAGGTGTCGTAGACCTGGGTGTCGATGCCACGCTTCTGGCCGTTGCCGAGATCGATGATTTCCTTCGGTTCACCGAAATAGACGCCACCGGTCAGTTCGCGCACGATCAGGATGTCGAGGCCTTCGACGAGTTCCGGTTTCAGCGACGAGGCGGCAGCCAGCGCCGGGTAGCAGATCGCCGGGCGCAGGTTGGCGAACAGTTCGAGATCCTTGCGCAGGCGCAGCAGGCCGGCTTCCGGACGCACCTCGTAGGGCACCGCATCCCACTTCGGGCCACCGACGGCGCCAAACAGCACCGCATCGGCGGCCAGCGCCTTCTTCATGTCCGCTTCCGAGATCGCCTGGCCATGGGCGTCATAGGCCGAACCGCCGACCAGGCCCTCGTCGGTCACGAAGCCGGCTGAAAGCTCGGCATTCATGTAGGCGATGATTTTGCGGACTTCCGCCATGGCTTCCGGGCCGATGCCGTCGCCGGG